>JAKLLO010000295.1 GCA_023150095.1 Zoogloea sp.
TCTGCGGCAGGATGAGAACCGCAAGGTGCTCGCCGCGATGGAGCCGCTTACTGTCGACCAGCTCGATGCCGGTGAGGTTCTCATCGAAGTGGCGTATTCGAGCGTCAATTACAAGGATGCGCTGGCCGCCACCGGCGCCGGCAAGATCATCCGGCGCTTCCCCTGCGTGGGCGGCATCGACATGAGCGGCACGGTGGTCGAGAGCGCCGACCCGCGCTTCAAGCCGGGCGACGCGGTGATCGCCACCAGCTACGACATCGGCGTGGCGCATCACGGCGGTTACGCCCAGTACGCCCGCGTGCCGGCCGGCTGGGTGGTGCCGCTGCCCGACGGCCTGTCGCTGTTCGACGCGATGGCGCTGGGCACCGCCGGCTTTACCGCCGCGCTGGGCGTGGTGCGCATGGAAGACAACGGCCTCGCGCCCGCCAACGGCCCGGTGATCGTCACCGGCGCCAGCGGCGGCGTGGGTGGCCTCGCCATCGACATGCTGGCGGGCCTCGGTTATCATGTGGTTGCGCTCACCGGCAAGGCGCAGGAAGAGGGCTACCTCAAGGATCTGGGCGCGGCCGAGATCAAGATGCGCGACACCATCGACCCCGCCAAGACCCGTCCGCTGGACGTGGGCCTGTGGGCCGGTGCGGTCGACAATGTGGGCGGCGACATCCTCGCCTGGGTGCTCTCGACCATGAAACAGGCCGGCACCGTGGCCAGCATCGGCAACGCCCAGAGCATCAAGCTCGACACCACGGTGTTCCCGTTCATCCTGCGCGGCGTGAGCCTGCTGGGCATCGACTCCGGCTACATGGGCGAGCCGACCCGCACCCGCGTGTGGCAGCGTCTGGCCGGCGATCTCAAGCCGCGCCACCTCGCTTCCATGACCCGCACGGTGCCGTTTGCCGAACTGCCGGGCGTTTTTAACGACTTCATCGCCGGCAAGGTCAAGGGGCGCACGGTGATTGCCGTTAAGGGGTGAAGTCCCCAACAGCGAGTCCCCAGCATGAACGATTCAACCGATCAGGCCCTGCCGCGTGTTCTGATCATTGACGATTCCCGGATGGTCAGAGCATCGATCATCCGGCACGTGAGGGACCGCTTTGACGTGCGTGAGGAAGCGGACGGGGAGGCCGGCTGGCGTACGCTGCTGGTCGACCCGACCATCCAGGCGGTGATCACCGACATCGGGATGCCCAATCTCGACGGCTACGGCCTGCTGGAGCGCATCCGCTCCTCGCGCCTGTCACGCATCAACACCTTGCCGGTGGTCGTCATCTCCGGCGACGACGAGCCGGACGTGCGCGTCAAGGCCAAGAGCGCCGGCGCCACCGACTTCATTTCCAAGAGCATCGGCAACATCGAGCTGCTGGCGCGCCTCGAGGCGCTCACCCAGCTCGCCCGCACCCAGCGCGATCTCGAGGAAAGCCGCGCCGCGCTGGCCACCGCCAGTCCGGTCGACCCCACCTCGGGGCTCGCCACCCAGTCCTACCTGCACTACCACGCCTCCCAGGAGCTCTCGCTGGCCCAGCGCAAGCATGGCGCCCTGTCGGTGATGGTGATCGAGATCGACCAGTTCGACACCCTCGTGGCCCGCTACGGCGCGCATGTGGCTCAGCTCGTCAATCGCAAGCTCTCGAAGATCATGGCCACCAAGCTGCGCAAGGAAGACACCGTGGCCGAACTGGCCCCGGCGCGCTTCGCGGTGGTTTCGCCCAGCACCGACATGCTCGGCGCCTGCGGCTTTGCGATGCGCCTGCGCGGAGCCATCGAGCACATCGTGATGACCTACCGGGAGGAGCGCATCCGCATCCGCCTGACCATGGGCATCGCGGCGGCCGATCCCGAAATGCGGCAGACGGTGAGTCACCTCATCGGCATCGCCATCGAGCGCCTCACGACCGGGCAGCTTGCAGGCGGCAACCGGGTGATCGGCGACAACGGCGAGGTCACCCCCGAGATGCTCACACCGCCGGCCCGCCCGCCGGTGAGCATCGACCAGCTGTTGCAGAACCTGGCCACCACCGGGCCGGATGCCGCGCTCCGCAGTAAACTCCCGGATGCCATCCGGACCCTCCTTCCTCTGCTGGAATTGATAGAATCCGAGCACCCGTCCGGTCTGCCGCTTGTCACCCTCGCACGCGTTGCAGAAGCCGGCCTGGAAACGGCAGCGCACTATAACGATTGAGCGGGCGCCATGACGCACCGCCGCCGCTGCCCATGTTCGGACTTTATTTGGGGGAGGAACCCATGGCTTCATACAAGGAATTTCACAAGCGCTCCATCGAAGACCGCAACGGCTTCTGGGGCGAGCAGGCCCAGCTGATCCACTGGAACAAGCAGCCCGAGCAGATCTACGATTTCTCCAACCCGCCCTTCGTCAAGTGGTTCAAGGGTGGCGAGACCAACCTCTGCTACAACGCCGTCGACCGCCACGCGGAAACCAACCCGAACGGCAAGGCGCTGGTCTACATCTCCACCGAGACCAACGAAGAGAAAACCTATTCCTTCTCCGAACTGCGCACCGAAG
>JAKLLO010000060.1 GCA_023150095.1 Zoogloea sp.
TGATCTTGGCGTTTTCGGTGATGAAGTCCTTCAGGATGTCCACATCCTTGTAGTCGATCTCTTCGATCTTCTCTGCGCTGAAGCGGCAGAACTTGCGACGCTTGAAGAGGCTGCGACCGCCACGGTCGTCCTTACGCTTCATTGCTGGCTTGAATGCCATGATTCGTTCCTTCCAAAAATTCGATCGTATCGATATGCAGTACGGGCATCCTGCTCCGCAGGCTTTTTGCTGCGAGGAAACCGCTGAGTCGGGCGGTACTGCCGAGTCGGGCGACGGCTAGCATTTTTGCCTTGTCACCCACGGCCACCACCTGCAACTCGAGCTCCACATTCCGGGGGAGCCCGGCTTCCGTCTGCCGCGACCGGTGCTCGATGCGCCCTGCCAGCACCGGCACACCACCGGGGGAGTAACGCATCTGACCAATCTCGGCCAGGACGCCTTCTATCTCAAAACTGTTGCGACCCTGTTCCTGCAAATCAGGCAGCGGGCTGCTCGGCGGCCGGCTTGGCCTCGTCGGCGGAAGTCAGGGAGCGAGCCTTCTCTTCCTTCATCATCGGCGACGGGGTGGTCACAGCCTTCTTCATGCGGATGGACAGGTGACGCAGGACGGCATCGTTGAACTTGAAGCCGTGCTCCAGTTCGGCGATGGTCGGCTGGTCGCACTCGATGTTCATCAGCACGTAGTGGGCCTTGTGGATCTTCTGGATCGGGTAGGCCAGCTGACGGCGGCCCCAGTCTTCCAGACGATGGATCTGGCCGCCCTGAGCGGTGACGAGGCTGCGGTAGCGCTCGATCATGGCGGGCACTTGCTCGCTCTGATCGGGGTGAACGATGAAAACGACTTCGTAATGTCGCATGAGATCTCCTTGTGGATTAAAGCCCTCCGTCATGCGAACGGTAGGACAAGGTAAAAACACGGCCGGACTGGCTGCCACGAACGTGGCAAAGCGCGCGCCTTACAAGCAAGGCACACGCTAACCATCCGGGGGAATTCTTGGCGGAGAGGGCGGGATTCGAACCCGCGTCAGGGTATTACCCTGAACACGCTTTCCAGGCGTGCGACTTAAACCACTCATCCACCTCTCCAAGTGGAGGCGGCACTATACATGAAGAATTCAGGATGTCAAAGCCTGTTTTCGTTTTTTCGCAAGATCGGGCAGCCGGACGTCGTCGACAAGCGCCTGAACCTCGGCACTCGGCGGCGGCGTGACGAGGCTGACGAGCGCGATCACCACGAAGCCTGCGGGCACCCCGAAGACGCCGCAGGAGATCGGATGGATGTCCAGCCAGGCGTCGGCCATGCTGCCGCCGAAGAAGGGGTGGGTGCGCACGATGTAGTAAAGCGTCATCCCGAGGCCGGCGATCATGCCGGACACCGCGCCCCACTTGTTGGCGCGCTTCCAGAAGATGCCCAGCACCAGCGCCGGAAAGAAGGCTGACGCCGCAATCGAGAAGGCCAGCCCGACCATGAACAGGATACTGTCCGGCCGCAGCGACGCCACCCACGCGGCCACCACCGCCACCACCAGCAGCTGGGACTTGGTGATCACCAGCCGACGCTGGGTGGAGGCTTCCGGATTGATGATCTTGTAGTACAGATCGTGGGACAGCGCATGGGAGATCGTCAGCAGCAGACCATCGGCTGTCGACAGCGCCGCCGCCAGGCCGCCCGCGGCCACCAGCCCGGAGACCACGTAAGGCAGCCCGGCAAGCTCGGGCACCAGCAGGAGGATCGCGTCGCTGTTGATGGTGAGCTCGGCCAGCTGGAGGATTCCGTCGCCGTTGATGTCCTCGATCTTCACCAGGCCAACCTTGCCCCACGAGGCCACCCAGTGGGGCAAGGTGGCAATATTGGAGCCGACGAGACTGCTATAGACCTCCCATTTGGCAAACACCGCGTAGGCGGGCGCCGTGACATACAACAGGAAGATGAAGAACAGCGACCAGAACACCGAACGCCGCGCCTCCCGCACCGTTGGCGTGGTGTAGTAGCGCATCAGGATGTGGGGCAAGGCCGCGGTGCCAACCATCAGCACGAAGGTGAGCGCAATGAAGTTGCGTCGGGCACTGTCCCGGGCAGCCTGATCGGCCCCGGGGTGGGCTTCGGCGTGGGGTGGCGGCGGCACGGTGCGGGAGAGGCTGTCCTGGCGGGCCCGCTCCCACTTCACGCGGGCTTCATCGGCGGTGCGGGGCAGGTCGCGCAGCTGCCTTTCGGCGACGGCGATGTCCCGGGCCGCGGCGCCCTGGGTGCGCAGTTCGTTGACCCGCTGCACCTGCGCCATCCGCTCGGCAACAAGGGATTCGGGCAGATCGACGATCTTGCGGGCGTACTCCTCGGCCCGGTGACGGTACTGCACGCGCACGGCATTCTCCCGCGGCTCGGAGAACAGCTCCAGCTCCTTCACACCCAGGTCCTGCAGCACCTTGCCATAAGTGAGCTGGGGTAACGGAACCCCGGTCACCTTGTACGACAGGATACCCACCGGCACCAGATAGGCGACGATCAGGATCAGGTACTGCGCGACCTGGGTCCAGGTCACCGCCCGCATCCCCCCAAGAAAGGAACACACCAGAATGCCCGCCAACCCGACGAACACCCCGATCTCGAACTCGATGCCGATGAAGCGGCTGGTGATGAGACCGACGCCGTAGATCTGCGCCACGACGTACACGAAGCTCGCCAGCACGCCAGCAAACACGCCGACCACCCGCGCAAAATGCCCCTCGTAGCGCGCCCCCAGAAAATCCGGGATCGTGAACTGGCCGAACTTACGCAGGAACGGCGCCAGCAACAGCGCCACGAGCACGTAGCCGCCCGTCCAGCCGGTGACGAAGGCGAGCCCCTCGAAGCCGGCGTAATACAGCGTGCCCGCCAGCCCGATGAAGGAGGCCGCGCTCATCCAGTCGGCGGCGGTCGCCATGCCGTTGAAGAGCGCCGGCACCCGGCGCCCCGCCACGTAGTACTCGGAGACGTCGGAAGTCCGGCTCATCACACCGATGGCGGCGTAGATGGCGATCGTCGCAAACAGGAAGATCTGACCGATCCAGCGGGGCGCGAGGCCCAGCTGCTCTGCGATGGCGAGCATCGCGACCAGACTGAAGAAGCCCGCTGCGTAGAAAAGGTAATAGCGCCAGACGCGCCGGGACAGGCTGGCTCGGCTGCTCATCGTTGCACGGTCTCACTCATCGGTATTGAGCCCGTGGCGCCGCTCGAGGCGCGTCATGCAGAAATCGTAGAGCCAGACGATCACCAGAAAGACGATCAGCGCCCCCTGTGCGGCCATGTAAAACCCGAAAGGCCAGCCGAAGAAGACCACCGAATTGAGTTCGTCCGCGAACCAGCCCGGCAGGAAACTCACCGCCCCCCAGACGAGCAGCAGCCCGACGGTCAGCCGCAGGGTCGACGTCCAGTACTGCCCGGCTGCCGCGCGCGTTTCCGCGCTGTTGTCGTTATTGTCCAGGCTCATCAGCCCTATCCTCCCGCACCCGGCCCTACGGCCACCGGGCGAGTATAGCCCCCGCCCGCCGCACTACAACTGATACCGGACCTGAAGCTTCTGCTGGAGGCGACGCGCCTGGCGGAAAGACTCCTTCAGGAAGGCCCGCTCGAGTTCGCTCAGGGACGCGGGGGCGATCTGGTTGGCCGCACCGCCCGGCTCCCGCGGGCTGGCGAGGCGAAGCTGCTGGATGAAGCCGAACGCATCGAGCAGCGCCCTCACCTCCCGACGCGGCCATTTCAACGCCTCGCCTGCCGCCTGCAGCCGGCTGACGGTGGCAGTTTCGCCAATCCCCAAGGCCAGCGCATAGATCCGCGCCGCGTCGACGAACAGCCGGCTGCCATCACGCTTCAGGTCGATGAGTCCGGTTTCCCGATCCACCGAGAAATCCCGGATCACCCCGAGCGGCGGCCCGCCGCGCAGGGCGTTTGTCGCCATGAAACGCAGGAACAGCGGCGTATCGGCGGCGAGGCCGAGCAACCAGCGCTGCAGTGCCGCAGCAAGCTGCCAGTCGCCCGCGAGCGGGCGGAAATCAAAGAAGATCGTGGCATTGAGGAGGTCGTCGGCAGTTCCGCTGCGCATCCAGCCGGCAAAACACGCCCGCCATTCGCCCAGCGACAGGCACCAGCGGGGATTGCCGGCCATCACCTCGCCCTTGCAGAGCGGAAACCCGCAGGCATCGAGGAGCTCATTGACCCGCCGGGCAAAGGGCAGGAACCCCTTCCGCAGCGCCTCCGGATCGTCGTCTGCGCTGCAGGCGAAGATCAGCCCGTTGTCCTGATCGGTGGCGAGCGTCTGCTCCAGCCGCCCTTCCGAACCGAAGGCGAGCCAGCACCAGGGCACCAGCGGAATGTCGATCTCGGCTTCGGCCAGGTCGATGGCCGCCTGCACCACGAGATCGTTCAGCATGGCGATCCACTCGCCCACCGCCCCGCTGCCCTCGCCGAGCTCGACCATTGCCGTGGCGGCCTCCCGCACCCGGGCCGCGGCCTGGGCGAGGCTATCCACGCCGCGCGCGGACTGGATCGCCTCGACGAGATCATCCGAGCCGGCAAACCGGCTGGCGTAGAGGTCGCTGCGGGAGAGCACGCCAACGAGCCGCCCCGCGCCATCGGTGACCACCAGATGGCGGAGTCCGTGCCTTGCCAACATCAGCCGGGCCAGATGGGGGCTGGCATCGCCAGGCAGCGCGACAACCCCGCCGGTCATTACCCCCACCACCGGCACATCGAGATCAATGCTGGGCAGGACGACCCGTTCGATCATGTCGCGCAGCGTCATCACGCCGAGCGGGCGCAGCGCCTGATCGGCGATGACCACCGCACCGACCCGCTCCGCGTCCATCCGCTTTAGCGCGTCGCGAATGCTCGCCTCGGGGAGCACATGCACGGGCGCGCGACGCAGCAGCGCCGTCAGGCCACCTCCGCGTTCGCCTCCGGATGACATGACGAACGGCCGCTCAGTACTTCACGCGGGCGTAGTAGGTCTTCTCGGAGGCCTTGCGCGCATCCCCGAGGGTGCGGATGCCCATCTCGGCCAGCAGCGGAATCATCCGCAGGAAGACCTCGCCGGTGACGATCGCGTCGCCGATCGCCGTGTGGCGCCCCATCACGCTCACGCCCATGCGCTCGCTGATCGCCTCGAGACGATGGGATTCCTGCGACGGGTGGAGCACCGCCGACAGCAGCAGGGTGTCGAGCACCGGCTGGTCAAAGCGGATGCCCGTGCTTTCCTCCTTGAGCTGCAGGAAGCGCATGTCGAAGGCGGCGTTGTGGGCCACCAGCACGGTGTCCTCGGCAAAGGCATGGAATGCCGGCAGCACCTTGGCCATGGGCGGCTGCCCGACCAGCATCTCGGGCGTGATGCCGTGGATCTTGGTGGAGGCTTCCGGCAGCTCGCGCAGCGGGTCCACCAGCTGGTCGAAGGATTCGGACTTGAGCAGCTTGCCGTTCACGATGCGGGTTGCACCGATCTGGATGATCTCGTCGCCTTCCGACGGGTTGAGGCCGGTGGTTTCGGTGTCGAACACCGTGAAGGCGAGCTCGGTGAGCAGGCGGTCGTCCAGGGCGTGGCTGGCCTCGGTCTGCTTGAAGAGGTCGAAATCGTAGTACTCGGGCCGGCTGTCGCCCTTGAGGTAGGTGGTGGCTTCGACTTCGTTCTGGGGCGCGGCCGAAGGCAGCAGCAGGCGGAAGAAGGCGCGGTGCTGGGTCTTTTCGCGCTGCAGCCAGATCTCGCCGTCGTGGCGGGCGACCACGTCGCGCACCGTGAGGGGCGAGCTCTCACCGGCGAAAGTCATGGGCTCGAGCTCCCAGGCCATCACGGTCTCGGTGCTCATCGCCTGGCCGGACCAGATCAGATCCAGATGCGCCAGCCGGCCCGCCGACGTGAGCCGGAAGCGCACCTCACGCACCTCGAACTCGTCCGACAGCCGGCTCACCAGATACCCGATGGCCTGCAGCAGCGAGAAGCTATCGACCTTCACCCACACGTCCGGGTCGATGCTCTCGAGCTTGGTGGGCAGGCCGAGCTTCTTCTCGACCCGGCGCTGGGCCGCGGCCACCAGATCGGCGCCGAGCATTTCATCCAGAGGCCAGCGGGTCTTGAGAGAATCGGCGAAGGCGTTGGCGGTTTCGTCGAGGCGGCTGCTCATGCCTTCCACCTCGTCGCGGATCACCTTCAGGAAACGGTCCTTCAGCTCGGCGTCGAGATCCGGGTAGTCCAGCATCTCGGCCGCGGCGCGCAGGTTGGCGAGCGACGAGCGGCTGCCCTCGGTGAGGGTGTGGAGCATCTGGTCGCGTCGGGTTTCGGCCTCGAAGTTGCGCGTGATGTTGTCGAGCATCAGCACGAAGCCGGAGACCGCCGGCTCGGCGTCGGGTTCGCCGCCGGTGGCCAGCACGGGCGCCATCTGCACCCGCAGCAGCTGCCCGGCGCGGGTGGTGGTGACGAAGTTGGCCATCGGCTGAGCGCTCTGGCGGCGGATGCGCTCCTGGATGCTCTCAAGCGCATGGACGATCAGGCTGCGCTCGAAGACCAGGTAGATCGACCGCCCGAGCCCGATGATCTCGCCGCCGCCGGCTGCCGTGGGCGCATCAGACAAAGCCTTGAACTGCAGCCGCGCCCGGTTGTTGTAGAGCAGGATGCGGCCGTCGAGATTGCACACCACCACGCTCTGGTTGAGCTCCGACATCAGCGCGGCGAGCCGGTTGCGCTCCTCCTCGACCGACAGGCGGGCCTCGCGGATGCGCGCCTCCACGTCTTCCTGCAGGCTGCGCCGCTGATCGGCGAGGTTATTTACCGCCTCGGCAATGCGCTGCAGCTCGGGCGAGCCCGTCGGCTTGACCCGGCGCGCCGGATCGGTGCCGACGATCAGCCCGACCTCATCCGCCAGCAGCGCCGGCTCGGCGATGGCCGACTGGGTGAAGGACTTCATCAGCACCGCAGCGGCACCGGCGCCCACCAGAGCAATCATGATGAGCAGCCCGAGCCGCGGGTTGAGAACGGGCTCGATCACCGCCTTTTCTTCAGGCGTCAGATCGCGCCACACGGCAAAGCCCGCCGCCGCCAGCACGCCGGCGACAAGGGCGCAGGCCGCGGCTATCGCCAGCGCCTGCCGGGCTTTCGGGCTCATGCCGGGATATCCAGCAGGGATTTGACCTTGGCGACCAGTTCGCGGGTCGAGAAGGGCTTGGTCATGTAGCCGTCGGCACCCATCGCCAGGCCCTTGGTGACTTCGGTCTCGCGCCCCTTGGCGGTGAGCATCAGGATGCGGGTGCCCTGCAGGCCGGCGTCGGCGCGGATCTCCTGGCACACCTCGTAGCCGTTCTTGCGCGGCATCATCACGTCGAGCAGCACCAGATCCGGCGACTCGCTGCGCACCTTGTCGAGGGCTTCCTGACCGTCGTTGGCGATGCACACGGCAAAGCCCTCGCGCTTCATCAGGAACTCCAGGGAAATGACGATGTTTTGCTCATCGTCGGCAATCAGTATTTTTTTGGTCATTTTGTCTTCCTCCCCTCCGCCGTCTAAAACAGAAACGCCGATCCCGTCCCCATCCGCGGCGCATGAAATCGTAGTTTATCCTGCCTGATCGTTCGCTTCTGTTGATTTCCCGCAAGGCATCAGAAACGAGAATGTCGCCCCCTCCCCCGCCCGGCTCTCGACCCACAGCCGACCGCCGTAATGCTCGACGATCTGGCGGCTGATCGGCAGGCCGAGCCCGGTGCCCTGGGGCTTGTCGGTCATCGTGTTGCCACCCTGACGGAATTTCTCGAAGACGACCTGCTGCTCCTCGGCGCTGAGGCCGGGCCCGTTGTCCCGCACATCGACGCGCAGGCCGTCGGCGGAATGGCTCAGGGTCACCCACACAGCGCCGGAATCCCTGGAGACGAACTTCACCGCGTTCGACAGCAGGTTGAGCACCACCTGCACCAACCGGTCCCGATCGGCCAGCAGCGTCGGCACCTGGGCGGGCAGGGCGAGCTCAAGCATCACCCCCTTGTCCTTGAAGAGCTGGCTGGTGGAGGCCGCGGCCTGCTCGATCACCTGGATCAGATCGACCTCCCCGGTCTGCCATTCTGCATGGCCCGATTCGATCTTCGCCATGTCGAGCACCTGATTCACCAGCCGCGTCAGGCGCTCGGTCTCGCTCACGATGATGGCCAGAAAGCGTTTCCGCTCTTCGAGGTCGATCCTGGGATCTTCGAGCAACATCTCGGAGAACGCGCGGATCGAGGTGAGCGGCGTGCGCAGTTCGTGGGTGACGGACGACATGAAGTCGTCCTTCAGCCGGTCAAGCTCCTTCAGGCGGTCGTTGGCGCTGCGCAGTTCGCGGGTTGCGGCTTCGAGTTCGGCCGACTTCTGCTCCAGTTGCTTCGAGTAGGCCCGCACCTGGGACGCTTCGTCGAGGATGTTCATCACCTCGTCGAGGCCCAGCGGCTCCTCCTTCACCACCGACGCCACCATCACCCGCGCCGACGCCGCGCCGATGGCGCCGGCCAGCGTGGTCTCGGCAAAATGCACCAGCCCAGCATCCGCCTGCAGGGCCTCCACCCCGGCCACGCCGCGCGACCTGGCGTAGTCCGCAAAGGCGTGACGAGCGCGATCACGACCGATGAAGCGGGCGATCAGCGGCAGCAGATCGCCCACCTGGGCGCTGCCGCGCCAGAAGTCGCCCCCGGCTGGCCGGCTCTGCCGGAAGACATCCACGAACAGCATCGCCTGCCCCGCCTCGATCGCATTCGGCCGCCGCAACAGCGACACGCACAGATAAGCGCCGATGTTCACCGACAGGCTCCAGAACAGGCTGTGGGCGATCGGATCGAGCCCGACGATGCCGAACAGCTCCTGGGGCCGCAGCGCCTCCAGCCCGAACAGCCCGCCCTGCAGGAACGCCGCCGGCAGCCAGCCAGACTTGGCGAACGACGGCAGCAGCAGCGTGTACAGCCACACCCCGAAGCCCCCGGCCAGCCCCGCCAGCGCACCGGGCCGGGTGCCACCCCGCCAGTACATCCCGCCGATCATCGCCGGCGCAAACTGCGCCACCGCGGCAAAGCTGATGAGGCCGATGCTCACCAGCGCATGAGCCTCACCGGCCACGCGGAAATACAGGTAGCCCAGCAGCAGGATCAGGATAATCGCCCCGCGGCGGATGCCCAGCAGCACGCCTGAGAGATCCTCCCGACCGAGCAGCGAGCGGCCCCGGAAGCGCAACAGGACGGGCATCACCAGATCGTTGCAGACCATCGTCGACAGGGCGATCGTCTCGACGATGACCATCCCGGTTGCCGCCGACAGCCCGCCGATGAATACCAGCAGCGCCAGCCAGCCCTGGCCCTGCGCCATCGGCAGGGTGAGCACGAAGGTGTCGGCATCCACATCCTGGCCGGCAAAGGTCATCAGCCCGCCCAGGGCGATGGGCAGCACGAAGATGTTGATCAGCAGGAGATACAGCGGAAACAGCCAGATCGCCCGGCGCAGGTGGTTCTCATTGACGTTCTCGACCACCGCCACCTGAAACTGGCGGGGCAGGAACATCACCGCCAGCATCGACAGCAGCGTCATCGAGAACCAGCTGCCGTAGCCATTGCCGCCGGCGCCCATTTCCATCAGCCGGCGCAGGTCGTCCCGCTCGGCGGCTTGGGAGAAGATGTCGGCAAACCCGTCGTACAGCCCGAAAGTCACGTAAACACCGACCGCCAGAACGATCAGCAGCTTGACCAGCGACTCGAACGCCACGGCCGCCACCATCCCCTCGTGGCGCTCGGTGGCGTCCAGATGCCGGGTGCCGAACAGGATGGTGAAGGCCGCCATGATGAGCGCCACGTACAGCGCCGTGTCGGCCAGCCACGAACCCGCACCCGCCTTGGCCGGCATCACGATGGCCGGGTAGCTCGAGAGGATCGTGAAACTGTTGGAGACCGCCTTGAGCTGCAGCGCGATGTAAGGCAACACGCCGAGCACCGCGATGACGGTGACCAGCCCGCCCAGCAGGTGGCTCTTGCCGTAGCGTGAGGCGATGAAGTCGGCGATCGAGGTGATGCGATGGGTCTTGGCGATGCGGACCATCTTCAGCATCACGAACCACCACAGGGCCACCGCCAGCGTCGGGCCGAGGAAGATCGGCACAAAGCCCAGCCCCGACGACGCGGCCCGCCCCACGCTGCCGTAGTAAGTCCAGGTCGTGCAATACACCGCCAGCGACAGGGCGTAGATCGTCGGCTTGGCGATGAGGGAGCGCCCTGCGTCCGCGCGCTTGTCGCCCAGGTAGGCAACTCCGAACAGCAGCAGCAGGTACAGGAAGGAGACGGCGACGATGGTGGTTCCGGTCATCACGCCCGCGCCCCTATCGTTCGATGACCAAGGCCATCATCGCGATAAGAGCCCCCCACACACCAAAAACGTAGAGGTACAGCACGGGGATGCCAAACCACATCCTGTCAGCGTCAAATGCTGACAGGATCGGATAATTCACGAGCAGCCCACCGAGCAGAAACAAGGCCACCAGACGCTGGCCGGTCAATGTCGCCTTGATCATGTCGTCCTCCCGTCGCGCAATGCCACCCTGCGCTTATAACCCGTACAGGCAGACTTGGCGAGGGTTGCGGTGCGCCTGGGCACCCGCCGCCGTCACGCGGACGACGGACGAGAAAAAGGCGCGGAGTCCGCGCCTGTTTCTCCCCCTCACACTCCCGGCCTGACAGCACCGGGCTCCTCCCTTGTTTTTTCTTTCTTGCGGCACGCGCTTTTGTTTTTTCGGCGCTTCGGGGGAAGCACCGGGGCGCTGACCGCCCCCCGACCAGAAGGCCGGGGCGGTGATGCGTTTATTACTTGAGCTGTTCCAGGATCGCCGGGTTTTCCAGCGTCGAGGTGTCCTGGGTGATTTCCTCGCCCTTGGCCAGCTGACGGAGCAGACGGCGCATGATCTTGCCGGAGCGGGTCTTCGGCAGGTTCTCACCGAAGCGGATGTCCTTCGGCTTGGCGATCGGGCCGATTTCCTGGCCAACCCAGTTCTGCAGTTCCTTGATGACCTTGGCCGCTTCGTCGCCGGTCGGGCGGGCGCCCTTCAGCACCACGAAGGCCACGATCGCTTCGCCGGTCAGATCGTCCGGACGGCCAACCACAGCCGCTTCGGCAACCTTCTCGTGAGCCACCAGGGCGGATTCGATTTCCATCGTGCCCATGCGGTGACCGGAGACGTTCAGCACATCATCGATACGGCCGGTGATGGTGAAGTAGCCGGTGTCCTTGTCGCGGATCGCGCCGTCGCCAGCCAGGTACAGCTTGCCCTGGAAGTCGGCCGGGTAGTAGGACTTCACGAAACGGTCGGGATCGCCCCAGATGGTGCGGATCATCGACGGCCACGGACGCTGGACGACCAGGATGCCGCCCTGGCCCCACGGCACCTCGGTACCGGTTTCATCAACCACCGCAGCCTGGATGCCCGGGAAGGGCAGGGTGCAGGAGCCGGGAACCAGCGGGGTCGCGCCGGGCAGCGGGGTGATCATGTGACCACCGGTTTCGGTCTGCCAGAAGGTATCGACGATCGGGCAGCGGCTGCCGCCGACGTTCTCGTAGTACCACTCCCAGGCGGCGGGGTTGATCGGCTCGCCGACGGAACCCAGGATGCGCAGGGAAGACAGGTCGTAGTTCTTCGGATGCACGGCCGGGGTGTTGTCCGCAGCCTTGATCAGGGAGCGGATGGCGGTCGGCGCGGTGTAGAAGATGTTGACCTTGTGGTCCTGGATCATCTTCCAGAAACGGCCGGCGTCCGGATAGGTCGGCACGCCTTCGAAGACGATCTCGGTGGCGCCGCAGGCGAGCGGGCCGTAGGTAATGTAGGTGTGGCCCGTGACCCAGCCGATGTCGGCCGTGCACCAGAAGACGTCGTCCGGCTTGATGTCGAACGTGTACTTCATGGTGAGGATGGCGTGCAGCAGGTAGCCGCCGGTGGAGTGCTGGACGCCCTTCGGCTTGCCGGTGGAGCCGGAGGTGTAGAGCAGGAACAGCGGGTGTTCGGCTTCGACCCATTCCGGTTCGCAGACGTCGGACTGGGAGGCGAGCAGATCGTCGGCCCAGATGTCACGGCCGGCGACCATGGCGGTTTCGCCGCCAGTGCGCTTCACGACCAGGACGCTCTTGATGGACGGGCAGCCGCTGGCCAGCGCTTCGTCGGCGATGGACTTGAGCGGGAGGGCCTTGCCACCGCGGTTCTGGCCGTCGGAGGTGATCAGGGCCACGGCGCCGGCGTCGTTGATCCGGTCAGCCAGAGACTGGGCGGAGAAGCCGCCGAACACGATGGAGTGGGTGGCGCCGATACGGGCGCAGGCCTGCATGGCTACAACGCCTTCGACGGACATCGGCAGATAGATGACGACGCGGTCACCCTTCTTGACGCCGAGGCTCTTGAGCGCGTTGGCAAACTTGCTGACGCGGCCGAGCAGATCCTTGTAGGTCACCTTGGTGACGTCGCCCTTGTCGCCTTCGAAGATCAGCGCGACCTTGTCGCCCAGACCATTATTGACCTGACGGTCAAGGCAGTTGTAGGAGACGTTCAGCTTGCCGTCGGCAAACCACTTGAAGAACGGGGCGTTGCTCTCGTCGAGCACCTGGGTAAACGGGGTTTGCCAGTCGATCAGTTCCTTGGCGCGCTTGCCCCAGAAGCCTTCGTAATCCTGCGCAGCTTCCGCGCAAAGAGCCCGGTACGCTTCCATGCCCGACACGGCAGCGTTCTTCACCACCTCTTCAGACGGATAGTAGAGCTTCTGGGTGGTTTCGTTCGTCATTTTTCACCTCTCCTCGTGTTTATATGAGTGTGCAACGTTGGATGCTCTGAAACCTTGCTGGCGGGGGAAGAAGGCCGCACGACGGGTCATCACCGTTGTTATTTTTTTCCGGTGCTTCGGTCCTTGATCCGGCCGAGATTAGAGTCGCTCAATCTTACACATGACTTACACCCGTGTAAGGCTTTTTCCTGCAAAAACTGACAGAGCGCCCGCTCACGCTCGGTCAACAAAGCCCCGCGAAGGCGCAAGCGGCGACAAGCATCCCACATAAAAACATTTTTGACATAAAATCAGGCGCTGTAAAAAAAGACATACAACTAAGACGATGAAATTATCCATGTGGCGTGCAGGCCTGCTGGCACTGACAGCAACGGGATGCACATCCATTCCGCCGAGCCCGCCACCACCGGGTCATGTAGGCACGCAGGGCGCCCGCCCCGAAAGCGCAGAAAGCATACCCCCCATCGTCACCGACCTCCTGCCCCTGCCCCGCCCCACGCCGGCGCCGGCCGCGGAAACCTACTCGGTTGTCGTCACCAACCTGCGCATCCAGGATCTGCTTTTCGCCCTGGCTCGCGACGCCCGCATCAACATCGACATCCACCCGGGCCTCAGCGGCACGGTCACCCTCAACGCCATCAACCAGACCCTGCCCCAGATCCTCGCGCGCATCGCCCGGCAGGTGGACATGCGCTACGAGTTCGACGGTCCCAACCTGACGGTGATGCCCGACAGTCCCTTCCTGCGCACCTACCGCATCGACTACGTCAACCTGAGCCGCAGCGTGTCGGGCACCGTCTCCACCAACACCCAGATCGCCACCAGCGGCACCAGCAACCTGCACGCCACCGGTACGGGCCTTCCTTCCGGCACGCCGATCACCGGCGGCAACGTCTCCGCCACCCGCATCGAGAACGCCTCCCGCAACCAGTTCTGGGAATCCGTCGAGAAAAACCTGCGTGACCTGCTGCGCGAGACCGACAAGCAGCTCCCCGAAGGCTCCAGCGAAACCGTCGTCGAGAATGTCGAGACCACCACGACCACCGGAACCGGCGTCACACCCGCCACGCCCGGAGGACGCAATCGCAATGCCCGCCCGGCCCAGGGCCAGCCCGCCGGCTTTGCCGCCAGCCCCAATCCGGCCGCCATGCAGAACGCCACGACCACGGTCGTGCATAAATCCACCTTCCGCGAGGCAGCATCGGTCATCGCCAACCGCGAGACCGGTGTCGTCACCGTGCGCGCCACCGGTCGCCAGCACGAAAAGGTGCGCGAGTTCATCGATCAGGTGATGTCCGCCGCCCGCCGCCAGGTGCTCATCGAGGCCACCATCCTCGAAGTCGGCCTGTCCGACACCTACCGCCAGGGCATCGAATGGAGCCGCATCCTCGCCAGCGGCACCCGCTTCGGCCTCACCGGCCCCACCCTGGGCTCCAGCACCGGCAACGCCATCTCGCCCTTCAGCGCCAGCTACCAGAGCGCCAACGGCATCGACTCGACGATCCGCCTCCTCGAAGGCTTCGGCACCGTCAAGGTGCTGTCCAGCCCCAAGCTGTCGGTGCTCAACAACCAGACCGCGGTCATCAAGGTGGTCGAGGAATTCGTCTACTTCGCGGTCCGGGCCGACACCACCCAGACCACCAACGCCGGCGCCCTCACCACCGTCACCACCACGCCCCAGGCGGTGTCGGTCGGCCTCGTGATGACCGTCACGCCCCAGGTCAGCGAGGCCAACGAGGTCATCCTCAACGTCCGCCCCACGATCTCCAGCATCGCTGACTTCCGCCGCGACCCGAACCCCAACATCCCTGCCAACATCGCCAACCTCGTCCCCCAGATCCGCACCCGCGAGATCGAATCCGTGCTCCGCCTCGGCAACGGCGAAACCGCGATCCTCGGCGGCCTGATGGAAGACCGCATCGACTACAAGACCGGCCGGGTGCCGATCGCCGGGGCGATCCCGCTCTTTGGCGAACTCTTCACCAACCGCGACAACGCCATCCAGAAGACCGAGCTGGTGATCTTCCTGCGCCCGGTGGTGGTGCGCGAACCCAACCTCGTCGCCGCCACGCCGCACCTGCGCAGTCAGCTGCCCGGCCCCGGCTTCTTCACCGAATCGCCCCGCCCGGGCAGCCGCAACTTCCCGCCGCCCCCCGGCGCCGACCCACTACCGCCCAACAGCGCCACCCCATGAGCCTGCTGCCCGGAGCCTTGCGCAAGACCGATCCCGCGCCCACTCGGCCGCTCGGCAGCCCCCTCGAACTGGAGCCCTTGCGCCCGCCGGTCAGCCCCGGCGAACCCGCGGCACCCGGCATCGCTCCGCATCCGACGCCCCCGGTGGGCACGCCGGCGCGTCCACCGCTGCCCGACTGGCGGCTTGCCACCCTGTTCGCCTGCATCGGCGCCCTGCTCACGGGCCTCTGGTTCACCCAGACACCCGCAGCCCTGCCGATCAGCCCGGCCCATGCGACGCCTGTTCCGCCGCTCGTGGCGGACGACGCCACCGTCGAAGAAGCGCCCCGCCCCGCCCCTCTTCCGGCCGCAAACACGCCCCAGGCGTCCGCCTCGTCCGCTCCCTCGACACCCGCCGCCGCACCCCGGCAACGGCCGCAGCCCCAGCGCCCGACGCCACCCGCATCCACGGCCGACGCCCCGCGCTTCCGCCCCAGCCCGCCGGCGCCACCTGCAAGCCCGTCCGCCGTCAGCCTCGCCCACAACGCCTACACCGGCGGCAATCTCCCCCACGCGGAAAGCCTCTACCGGCAGGCACTCACCGACGACCCGAACAACGCCGACGCCCTCAACGGGCTAGGCGCAATCGCCCTCGTCCAGCGCCGCCCCGCCGACGCCGACACCCTGTTCCGCCGCGCCCTGCAGGCCCGCCCCCTCGACCCCACCGCCCTCGCCGGCCTCGCCCGCATTCCGTCCGGCAACCCGACGTCCACCGAGAGCCCGCTCCGGGATGCCATCGCCACCCTCGCCGACAACCCCGACAGCCTCGCCCCTCGCCTCGCCCTGGCCGACCTCCTGGCCCGCCAGCAGCGCTGGGCCGAAGCCCAGCAAGCCTACTTCGACGCCCACCGCCTCGCCCCGCAGGATGCCGACATCGCCTACAACCTCGCAGTCAGCCTCGACCACCTGGGCCAGCACCGCCTGGCCGCCAGCCACTACCGCAAGGCCCTGAACCTCGCCGCCCGGCAGCCTGATGCCGCCACCCGCTTCCCCAGGGCCCGCTGCGCCGAGCGTCTCGCCGCCCTTCAGCCGTTCGACTCCACCCCATGAACGCCCCCGCCCCCATCGGACAGACCCTGCTCCAGCTCGGCCTCATCAGCGCCGACCAGCTCCACATCGCCCTGCGAGAACAGCACCGCAGCGGCGACGCCCTCGGCCGCCAGCTGGTGCGCCTCGGCTTCCTGTCCGAGGCCACCCTGCGCGACGCCCTCGCCCAGACGCTCTCCCGCGAGAGCATCGACCTCACCCACGCGCTGCCCGATCCGGCCGCCCTGGCCCTCGTGCCCCAGCCCATCGCCAGGCGCCTCAGGCTCATCCCCCTGAGCTTCGACGCCGCCCTCCCGCGCCTCGTTGTCGCCTCGGCCGAGACCGACAACCTCATCGCCCTCGACCAGCTGCGCAGCCTGCTCCCACCGGGCTGCGCCATCGAAACCCTGCTCGCCGGCGATTCCGAGATCGCCCGCGCCATCGACCAGCTGTATGGCCACGAGCTGTCCATCGACGGCATCCTCCACGAAATCGAAACCGGCGAGCCCGAGCGGCTGGGCAGCACCAGCGGCGAATACGCCCAGCCGGTGGTGCGCCTCATCGACGCCCTGCTGGCCGACGCCGTCCGGCGCGACGCCTCCGACCTGCACTTCGAGCCCGAAGCCGGCTTCCTGCGCATCCGCTACCGCATCGACGGCATGCTGCGCCAGATCCGCGCCCTGCACCGGGCCTGCTGGCCGGCCATGGCCGTGCGCCTCAAGGTGATGGCCGGGCTCAACATCGCCGAAACCCGCGCCCCACAGGACGGGCGCATCTCCCTCCACGTGAGCGGCCGCCCGGTGGATTTCCGCGTCTCCACCCTCCCCACGCTCCACGGCGAGAACATCGTCCTGCGCATTCTCGACCGCCAGAAGGGCCTCGTCCGTCTCGACCAGCTCGGCCTCGCCAGCGCCCAGCTCGACCTGCTCCAGCTGATGATCGCCCGCCCCGAAGGCCTGATCCTCGTCACCGGCCCCACCGGCAGCGGCAAGACGACCACCCTCTACTCCATCCTCGGCCACCTCAACGCTGAGGGCGTCAACATCATGACGCTGGAAGATCCGGTCGAATATCCCATGCCCCTGATCCGCCAGACCGCCGTCTCCGAAGCCACCCGCCTCGACTTCGCCAACGGCGTGCGCGCCATGCTGCGCCAGGACCCGGACGTGATCCTGGTGGGCGAGATCCGCGACTCGGACACCGCCCGCATGGCCTTCCAGGCCGCCATGACGGGCCACCAGGTGTTCTCCACCCTCCACACCAGCTCCGCCATCGGTGCCCTCCCGCGCCTGCTCGACATCGGCATCCAGGCCGACATCCTCGCCGGCAACATCATCGGCGTCGTTGCCCAGCGCCTCGTCCGCCGCCTGTGCCCGGCCTGCCGCGATCCGCACCCGGCCGACGACATCGAGATGCGCCTGCTCGCTGTTGACGGCCGCGCCGGGCGGCCCGTCATCCACCGCCCCAAGGGTTGCCCCCGCTGCGATTTCCAGGGCTACCTCGGGCGCCTCGCCATCATGGAAGTCCTGCGCCTCGACGGCGATCTCGACGAGCTCGTCGCCCGCCGCGCCACCGCCCGCGAAATCCGCCAGGCAGCCCTCGACAAAGGCTTCCGCCCCCTCGCCGCCGACGGCTGCCGGCGCGTCCTCGAAGGCGAAACCTCCCTCGAAGAGCTCGCGCGCGTGGTGGACCTCACCGACCGCCTGTCCCCATGACGCCCTTCGCCTACCGGGCCGTCGATCCCCGCGGGCAGATCGTCCGGGGCCGGCTCGACGCCGACAACCTCACCGATCTCGAAGCCCGCCTCGCCCGGCAGGATCTCGAACTCATCCACGGCAAGCCCGCGGCACGGCTGCCCGGGCGCCCCCACGCTCCCCGGCGGGAGCTCATCAACTTCTGCTTTCACCTCGAACAATTCCTGCGCGCCGGCGTTCCCATCCTCGAAAGCCTGGCCGACCTCCACGACGCCACCGATCACCCGCGCTTCCGCGCCACCATCGCCGCCGTGCGCAGCGCCATCGAAGGTGGCGACACCCTATCCCAGGCCCTGGAGCGCCACCCGCAGACCTTCGACGCTGTCTTCTGCAAGCTGGTGCGCGCCGGCGAACGGGCCGGCGAGTTGCCCACCGTCCTGCAGGCCATCTCCGCCAACCTCAAACGCGACGACGAACTCGCCAGCTACACCCGGCGCATCGCGATCTACCCGGCCATCGTCGCCGTCGTCATCCTCGCCGCCATCGCCGTCGCGCTGATCCACGTGGTGCCCGAGCTCGCCCGTCTCTTCCAGAGCACCGGCCAGCCCCTCCCGCTGCAAACCCGCCTGCTCATCGGCCTGTCGGATTTCGTCCGCCAGTTTGGCGGCCCGCTCCTCATCCTCGGCGTGGCGGGCGCCCTCGCCTACCGCCACGGGCTCGCCACCCGGCCCGACCTGCGCCAGCGCCACGACGCGCGCCTGCTGCGCGTCCCGCTCCTCGGCGACGTCCGCCGCAAGCTCGTCCTCGCCCGCTTCACCGGCCTGTTCGCGCTGATGTACCGCTCCGGCATCCCCATCGTCGAAGCCCTCCACGTGGCCGGCGACGCGGTCGGCAATCTCGCCGTCCAGCAAGGCATCGCCCAGGCCGCCGGCAACATCGAGCGCGGCCTCAGCCTGTCCGACGCCTTCCGCGACGTGGCCATGTTCCCCGCCCTCGTCACCCGCATGCTCCGGGTCGGCGAGACCACCGGCGCCCTGGATCACGCCCTCGCCAACGTCAGCTATTTCTATGAACGCGATGTCCGCGAAGCCATCGCCCGGCTCCAGGCAAGCCTCGAACCCGCCCTCACGGTCATTCTTGGCCTGCTGCTCCTCGCCGTGATGAGCGCCGTCATGCTGCCCATCTACGACATCGTCACCCAGCTGAAGCTCTGAGCCATGGCCGACCGTCGCATCCTTCATCTGTCGCCCGCCGGGCTCGCCGCCTGGGCGCCCGGCACCTCCGCAGCCGAGACCACCTTCCCCGCCGACCCCGAAGGCCACGCCCGCTTCGCCGGCTATCTGGCGGCGCACACCAGAACCCGCTTCACGATCCTCATCGACCTGCCCGACGAGATCTTCTCCGTCGAGACCCTCCCGCCCCTGCGCGGCCGCGATCGCGAGCGCCTGCTCGCCCGCCGCCAGGAGCGCATCGGCGCAACCTCACCCTATCTCACCAGCCTGTCGCTGGGCCGCACGCTGGGCTCGCCGCCCGAAGAGCGCATTCTGTTTGCCGCCCTCACCCGCCCCGAAAACCTCGACCCCTGGTTCGAAGCCCTGATCCAGGCCGGCGCGATCGTCAGCGGCATCCACTCGATACCGTTCGTCAGCACGGCCCTGCTGGCACATCTGCCCGGCACCACGTCCACAGCGCCGCAACTCCTCGCCAGCCTGGGCCCTGCCGGCCTGCGCGTATCGTGCTACGTCGCCGGCCAGCTCAGATTCAGCCGCCTCACCCCGGCCGGCGCAGATCCGTGGGCAACCTGCGCGCAGGAGCTCCAGCGCACCCGGCAGTACCTCTACGCCCAACGCACCCTCACCCGCGACACCCCGCACCAGCCCCTGGTGCTCGCAGACCCCGATCACCACGCCGGCATCCGCGCCACCACCTCCGACAGCATCGACTGCATCGACCTCACGGCGCTGGCCCGCACCTGCGGCGCACCACCGCCCGTCGGCTCGGACAGCCTCCCGCTGCTCATTCACCTGCTCGCCAGATCCCGCCGACTGCCCGCCATCGACGCACCAGCGCTGGGGAGGGCACACCGCATCCTGCGCGCCAGCCACGTCGCCATCCTCGGCACGGCCCTCGCCATCGGCGCCGGCATCGCGCTGAGCGCCGCCGACTACGCGACAAGTCTCGAGCGCGACACCGAGAACACCCAGCTCCGCGCCCACATCGCCGATGCCCAGCGCCGCGTCGAACACCTCCGCGCCACCATGCCGGTAGCGCCCCATCCCCCCGCCGACATCCACGCGGCCCACGCCCAGGCCATCCGGCTCCACGCTGCCGCCAATATAGAGGGCCCACTGCAGGCCATCTCCCAGGTCTTCGACCACTTCTCGCAGATCGACCTGGAACGCCTCGAATGGGCGCTCGCGCCGACCGATCCCGATCCGGCCCTCACCATCCGGCTGCAGGTCACCCTCCCCGTCCCGGGCGCCAACTCCCGCGCCGAAGCCTTTGCCCTCGCCCTGCGCACTGCAACCCAGGCCGCCGTCTCCATCGAGCCATCCGCACCGACACCGCAGGGCCCGACAGAAGCGACATCCGCCCGCCAGCGCATCGCGCTGCGCTTCGACTTTCCCCAGAGCGCCCGATGACCGGCCTTCCCTCCGCCCCCACCGCCCTGCGCGCGCCCATCATTGGCTGCGCCATCGCCCTGGCCACGACCGCCGCCCTGGCCATCACCACCGCCCAGCTCCGCCGCGGCGCCGAAGACACCCACGCCGCACTCACGCGCCAGCTGAGCGGCATCCAGCGTCAGCACGAGGACGCACTGCGCGAAACAGCCGACATCCGCCTCGCTCTCCGCCAGCACGCCGAACTCCAGCAACTCGGCCTCACATCGCAGCTGCCGCGTCTACAATTGATGAGCAGGATCGACGCTGCGCTCGCCACCGCCGGGCTCACCGACCTTCAATACACAACCCCCCCGCCCCGACCGCTAGGCGAATCGCTGCAACTAACTCTTTCACCCATCCAGTTGAAAGGCGGCATTCCCCACGAAGCCCGTCTTCTGGCGCTGCTGTCCCAATTGAATGCCGTGGAGAACGGCCTGTTCATCCCGCTGCGATGCACGCTGACACACATCGACACCGATGCCCCTACCATAGTCACGATCGACTGCGAAGCTGGTTGGCTGGGGGTGCAGACACCGATCTGAGACATATTTCACGCTACCCAATTTGCGCACTTTTCCAGAAAAATCAACAACTCAACGTCATCGCCATCGACCCACCGGAAAATGTGTCGACATTTTTTACACCTGTTTCGATCAGGCTTTAACGAAGCGCTCCAACTGAAAAAAAACTACACAAAATCATAACTTTAAAAAATCGCAAAAAACTGGCACACCGATTGCTTATGAAAAGAAAGGGCTACAGTGGCCCCGATTACTCAGGAGATTAAATAAGTGAAAACCTTCAAGCAGACCCTCACCGCCCTGGCCACCGTTGCCGCCCTGTCCGCTGCTGGCAGCGCCAACGCCGGCCTGACCAACTGGTACATGGACGCCAACGGCGCCGTCGGCGGCACCGCTGACGCCACCCTGGTTGCCGAGTACCTCGACCTGCTGGGCAAGGCCTACGTCAAGAACACCATGACCGGCGCCACCACCTTCAGCTTCAACGAAGCCGGCAACTTCAACACCGCTTCCGCTGACGGCGGCTCCTCCTTCCTGACCACCGGTCTGCGCAGCGAGTTCGTTGGTGTTGGCAATGGCGACACCTCCACCGGCGGCCTGACCTTCACCACCGGCTCCCTGAACGTCTACAGCGGCGCGACCAACATCGCCTCGTTCGACCTGCTGCTGGGCAACGGCGCTGTTGATGTCGGCACCGTTCTGCCGAACGGCGTGTTCAGCCTGATCTTCAAGGCCACCAGCATGGCTTCCGGCTACTTCTTCGACGGCGCCATGAACGACCTGTCCCTGAAGGTTGGCGATGGCCTGACCTTCGGTTTCGCCACCACCAACGCCAGCGTCACCAACACCTGGTCCGCCGCTGAAAACGCGACCCTGACCGGCATCTACAACACCGCCTTCAACCCGGACATCGCTTCCATCGCCAACAACGGCACCACCGACCTGGTGATCCGTAACGGCGGCCAGTTCGGCCTGGAAGTTCCGGAGCCCACCTCCATGGCTCTGGCTGGCCTCGGCCTGACCGGCCTCGCCGCTCTGCGCCGTCGCAAGTCGGCCTAAGACTCGCCCACGGCTGATCACCTTCGGGTGATCTGCTGAACGCAGTCTTGCGGTACTCAAGCCCGTCACTCCCTGAGTGACGGGCTTTTTATTTGCACCATCCCCTCGTCCGGCTCGTCCGGTGCAACAGCCCGCTGTCCTGCACTTCCCGACCATCTCGCCAACTGTCACCTGGAATAATCAAACACTTGCCCCTGCTGGCTTTACAAGCGACCATACGGTCCTTCCCGCGAGCATTTCCGAGCAACTCCCCGCGTGCGCCTCATGTCGACCGATCTCTATTTCCGCGACGTCACCCAGGCCTTCCGAAACATCGTCCGCCAGCGGCGCCGGGCGCTGTTTGCGCTCGTCACCATCGTCGGCGGCGTGATGGCCTTTCTGCTGGCGGGTGGTTTCATCCAGTGGATCCTGAAGGACATGCGCGAAGCCACGATCCGCTCCCAGCTGGGTCATGTGCAGATCGTTCGCCCCGGCTTCTTCGACAAGGGCCTTGCCGACCCGTACGCCTACCTGCTGTCGGGCGCCGACGCCGTCTATGACGAGCTCGCCAAGACGCCTGGCGTCCGCGTCATCACGCCGCGGCTGGTGTTCACCGGCTTGGCCAGTCATGACGACTCCACCATTTCCTTCTCCGGCGAAGGCGTCGATCCGGACAAGGAAGGCGACCTCAGCCGCGCGCTGCAGATCATCTCGGGCGAGGCGCTCTCCTCGACCGAACCCAACGGCATCATTCTCGGCGAGGGCCTCGCCGCCAACATGGGCGTGAAGGTGGGCGACACGGTGGTGCTCCTCGCCACCACCTCCAAGGGCACCCTCAACGCCGTCGAGTGCCGGGTGCGCGGCATCTTCGCCACCATCACCAAAGCCTACGACGACACCTTCCTGCGGGTGCCGCTGCCCGTCGCGCAAACGCTCTCCCGTGCCAAGGGGCCGACGAGCTGGGTGGTCCTGCTCGACAAGACCGACGACACCGACGCCTTCGTCGCCCAGGCCCGCGCCCATACCTCCGCCAAGGATTTCGAGTTCATCCCGTGGCACGAACTCGCCGACTTCTACAAGAAGACCGTCGTGCTGTTCACCCGCCAGGTGGGCGTGGTCAAGATCCTGATCGCGCTGATCATCGTGCTGTCGATCTCCAACACCCTGTCGATGGCGGTCATCGAGCGCACCGGCGAGATCGGCACGATCATGGCGCTGGGCATCCGGCGCTCCGGCGTGCTTCGCATGTTCATCATCGAAGGCGTGATGCTCGGCCTGATCGGCGGGCTGCTGGGCGTGCTACTGGGCGTGATCGTGGCGGGCGGCATCTCGGCCGTCGGCATTCCGATGCCGCCGCCGCCGGGCATGGCCCGCGGTTACATCGGGCAGATCCTGATCACCCCCGGGCTGGTCGCCGAAGGCCTTGCCCTCGCCCTGCTGACCACCCTGGTCGCCAGCATCCTGCCGGCCTGGAAGGCTTCCCGCATGAACATCGTCGACGCCCTGCGTCACCAGCGCTGAGAAAATCCCATGCTCCTGAAGCTCGCCCTCCGGAACACGCTCCGCCAGAAAGTCCGCAGCGGCATGACCCTCGCCGCGATCATCTTCGGCGTCACCGGCCTCATCCTCGCTGGCGGCTTCGTGCAGGACATCTTCATCCAGCTCGGCGAAGCCATCATCCACTCCCAGACCGGCCACCTGCAGGTCTTCAAGAAGGATTTCCTCGAAAAGGGCACCCGCTCGCCCGAGCGTTTCCTGATCGACCAGCCCGAGAAGCTCGCCGCCGGCATCGCGAAGCACCCCGAGGTGGACGCGGTGATGAGCCGGCTGTATTTCTCGGGCCTGCTCAACAACGGCAAGCGCGATCTGGCGATCATCGGCGAGGGCGTCGAGCCCGACAAGGAGGCCAAGCTCGGCAGCTTCATCACCATCGCCGCCGGCCGCCAGCTGGCCAAGGCCGATCGGGACGGCATCCTCCTCGGCCAGGGCGTGGCCAAGACCCTCGGCCTCGTGCCCGGCGACCGGGTGACGCTGGTGCTCAACGCCGCCGAGGGCGCGATGAACACCATGGATTTCGAGGTGGTCGGCGTGTTCCAGAGCTTCTCGAAGGATTTCGACGCCCGCGCAGTGCGCATCCCCCTCGATGCCGCCCAGGAGCTCCTCCAGACCAAGGGCGCCAACCTGCTGGTGGTCGCGCTCCACAAGACCGAAGAAACCGACGCCGTCCACGCAAAGCTGGTGGCCGAGCTCGGCAGCCAGCTCGATGTGCGCACCTGGAATTCCCTGTCCGACTTCTACGACAAGGCCGTGCAGCTCTACGACCGCCAGTTTGGCGTGCTTCAGTTCATCATCCTGCTGATGGTGCTGCTGTCGGTGGCCAACAGCGTCAACATGAGCGTCTTCGAGCGCCAGGGCGAGTTCGGCACGATGCAGGCGCTGGGCAACCAGTCCCGCGACATCGTGAAGATGGTGATCCTCGAGAGCGCCTTCTTGGGCCTCATCGGCGCCGTGCTCGGCGTGCTGCTGGGCATCACCGCAGCCCTGACGATCTCCGCCATCGGCATCCCGATGCCGCCACCGCCCAACGCCAACCTGGGCTACACCGCCTACATCCGGATCGTCCCGATCAATCTGGTGGTGTCCGGGCTGGTGGGTTTCGTCGCCACGGTACTGGCCTCGATCGTGCCGGCCTACAAGGTGACGCGCATGCAGGTGGTGGACGCCCTGCGCCAGAACATCTGAACATCCGGCCCAGCCATGAAAAACGGGGCGCGACCTGACGGTCCGCCCCGTTTTTCATGGGCAGCCCACAACGGGCTGCCCAGCCGGATTAAGAACGATAGTCGGCGTTGATCTTCACGTAGTCGTACGAGAAGTCGCAGCTCCACAGGGTCGCCGCCACATCACCACGGGCCAGATCGACGCGCACGGTGATCTCGGCGGCATCCATCACGCGGGCGCCGGCTTCCTCGCGGTAGCTCTCGGCACGACCGCCCTTCTCGGCCACCAGCACCTCCTCGCCGTTGCTGCCGAGCCAGACACGCAGCTGCGACACATCCAGATCGTCGATGCCGGCGTAGCCGATAGCGGCCAGGATGCGGCCGAGGTTGGGGTCGGACGCAAAGAAGGCCGTCTTCACCAGCGGCGAATGGCCGATGGCGTAGCCCACCTTGCGGCACTCCTCGCGGGTCTTGCCGCCCTCGATCTGCAGGGTAATGAACTTGGTCGCGCCCTCGCCGTCACGGACGATGGCCTGGGCGAGCAGGATCGACACCTCCAGCACGGCCTGGCGGAAGGCAACGTAGTCGGCAGATGCGGTATCGGCGATGGTCGCGTTGCCGGCCTGGCCGGTGGCGATCAGGATGTAGCTGTCGTTGGTGGAGGTGTCGCCATCGACGGTGATGCTGTTGAAGCTCAGGTCGGCCACTTCCTTCAGCAGCGCATCCAGCACCGGCTGGGCCACATCCGCGTCGGTGGCGAGGAA
>JAKLLO010000061.1 GCA_023150095.1 Zoogloea sp.
TCAACGGCCGATTGGAGGACCAACAGAAACTCATTGCCTGACAAGCACTTGCGTGAGGGCGCAGAGCGAACCCCGCGCCAGTGCTCGCTCTGCGGGCGGGCGTGAACCGTCACTTCTTGCACTGAAATCAAACGGACCCCTCGCAGCCGTGAATCGGGCAGGTGTGCAGCAGCCTCAGCGAGTGCAGCGCGCTGTGGTATCCGTCGGCCAGGCACGCCCTGCAAACTCGAACACTCGGGGAAATGAGCGAGCGAACCCTCCTCGGCAGGAGGCCCAGGTGAGTCCAGACGAACACCGTTTCCGGCTCGCCCAACGCCTGGGCCAGGGACCGCATCGACAACGCTTCGACGGGAGCGCCGCGCAGGCCGTCACCCGTTTCGTTGTAGAGCAGGTTGACGTGACGTGGGACGCCGACTTGATCGGACGCCCGGCCGTAGAACGCCAACTCCTTGGGCCGCAGCGCGTTCAGCGACATCGCTCGCTGAACCGTGTGCCAGAGCGACGAGTAGGGCAGGACACTGCCCTGATGCCAGGTCAGCCGCGTGGATGGGCCGGCGGTCATGCACGCGATCCGCTGCGCTTCAAGCGTGGCGACAGGGCCGTCACGATGGCCATCAGTGCCTGATGACCGCAGCCGGCGACGATGCGCCGCCACGAGTCGATGGACATCACGTCCAGAGGGTCGGCGCCGCCAGCGACGCGCAGCAGGGCATGCCGGGCGGCCTGTGCCACCGTCTTCATCGGGAACTCGATGGGGCCCTCGTACTTGGCAGGCAGTTCGAGGACCATCGCCTGCATCAGACCCTCGGCATGGTGGGCCATCCTGAACCCACCGGCCCATGCATCGGGCGCAAGCCCCGCCGTGAACGAGATGCCAGAGCGGAGGGGCCACTCGGTGCCCTCGTCGTAGCCCGACAAGACGAAGCGAAGTTCGTCGACATCCCGGATGCCGTGGAACTGCGCCGAGGCCAGCATGAACCGGGCGGCGACGTGCGCACCGCCGGACATCGCCATGCCAACCGGTTCGTCGAACACCTGGAGCGAGGCCACCGAGAAGACGCACAAGCGAATGCGCTCCTTCTCGAGCAGGCTGTGCAGCTCGACCAGCCACAGCCACTCCCGCTGCGTCATGCCCTGCGCTTCGTCGACGACGAGGACCAGGAAGCGACCGCCTCCTTGCGACGCCAGCTCTGCCCAGCGCTCGATGAGCATGTGCTGACGGTCGAGGGGGCTGCGTGCCGCCTTGGCCAGGGGGTGCCGGCTGGCGTGCAGCAGGTGGGAGTGGAAGCGCCCGACCGATGCGGCATTGCCGGAGTCGGTGTGGCTCCACACGACCATCGGGATGTGCGCGCCCGAGCGCCTCGACAGCAAAGCCTGAAGCCAATGGTCGACCGCGCTGGACTTCCCGAAGCGCGACGGGCCATAGATGGTGGCGCCGTCGATCTGGTCGTCAATCCAGTGCGCGACCGTGGTGACCATGTCCGAGATGGCCGGTGTGAAGAGCGAGTAGTCACGCGTCACCACCGGATGGTTCTTGGGGAGATGGTCCGCGACCAGCGGACTCGACGCGTAGGCTTCCATCACCAGGTCTTCGCCATTTCCATGGGCGGCAGGGGGCGGCGCGGCTTGTCGGTCTCGACGGGCTGCTCCGGGGATTCGCTCACACCAGCGGCCGATGCTGTTGGGGGCGTTCCTGCCCGGGCCAGCATGGGCTGCCCAGCGAGTTCCTGCGCGTGCTTTTGCAGCACGCGCCGGGCCTCGAGATAGGCCGGATGCGGTGGCAGCCTCTTGCTCTTGGAACCTTCGGCGTAGCGGATGAGTTCGTCGACGGCGTCACACTGACTGGTGAGGTGAAGCGCGCGGCGCTTGTCGAGCGCACGGATGGCCTGGCGCATGTAGAGGGTGTGCGGAGATCGGTTCCAGGGCGGCGCCGCTCGCACGACGCCCAGGAACTCGCAACGCTCGTTCGACACGCTGGCCAGGCGCGCGTCGTCCTCGTCTTCGAGCTGCAGCCACAGCAACTTGCCGAGCAGGTCGGTGCGCAGGGCGAGCCATTCGGCCGAGTAGCGTGCGTTTGCGAACTGGAAGTAGGGGCGCCGTCCCGCGCTGATGCCTCCCTTGAGGATGCACAGCTTGCGGATGCCGACCATGCGTCGAACATCGCCGGCGTCGGCCTGGCGAATGCGCTCCGGATCGCGACCCGTCAGGAAGTCCAACTGGGCCAGCGGGCTGCGCCAGCCCAGTCCGGAGTGCGGCCGCGCGTTGTAGTTGGCGATGAGGGTGTCCAGCAGCTCCTCCGCGTATTCGAGCTGGAACTGCGTGTCGCTGGCCGCACGATCAGGGTCTGCGCCGCACTTGTCGGACGGCTTGCTGCCGGTCGTGGTCGACAGCCGATGGAAGCCTGCCTTGGCGAGCTGGCCGAAGAAGGACTCGATGAACGGGCGGTCGTCCTTGCTGCGCCGGCTGGTGTAGCTGGTGGGATCCTGCGGCTTGAGGATGGCCGAACCGACAACCTCGCGCAGCTGCCGTTCGACCCGGTCGCAGATGTTGGCCATCGCGCCGTCGACGCTGAACTCGTCCCAGCAGGCGCCCAGGTAGCGCTCGTGGTGAGCCGACGGCAGGCCTGCGCCATCGACGTAGGCGTTGCCGCTCCACAGCAGCTCGCGTGGTGCCCAGCGCGTCAATGCGCGCTTCACGGTGCGAAGCACGTCCTCGGCGTTGCACTCCGGGTGCAGGCTTAGGTGGTAGCCGAGCACGGCTCGGGACTCGACCTCGATGATGACGACGACCCACAGGCGACGAATCGTGCGGGTCTCGTAGCCGCCGTGCGGCGATGGAATGGCCACCACCATGCGCGAGTCGAGCTTGTGGGCATCGCACTCCACCCGTTGGAACACGCGCAGCGGCGGCCGGTCGGCGCCGTCGCCGGCGCGTGCCTTGCGCTCAGCCTCGTGGCCGCCGAGCAGCTGCCGCTGGCGTCGCGGGTTCTCGTCCATGACCTTGTCGATGAACTTGCAGATGCTGACGTAGCCGAGCTTCTCGACGTTGAAGGGCCACTCGCCTCGCGCCTCGAGGCCGGCCGTGCGCAGCTCCTTGATGAACCATGCGAACAGCTCCCGCTTGGGGCGCTTCGCTGCGGCGAGCTTCGGCACCTTGCCGACGATCTGCTCGCGGAACCTGGATTCGATGTCGGCGCCGCCTGCGGACTCGAAGAGCCACCGCAGAGCCCCGACGGCTCCTCCTCTGGCGTGGGCCCGCACCTTCGGGGCGGTCTTGCGGCGGTAGCTGGCCACCCGATAGAACGGCAGCGCGCCGCGCCAACCGAAGAGCGTTCCGTCCGGATGCTGCGACAGGCAGCGGTCGACGATGATGCGATAGACGTTGGACCGCGGAATGCCGGTAGCCTCTTTAAGCTCAGCCTCCGAGGCGCCGGACAGGTACATCTCGACCGCCTTGCGGCGCCTCAGGTACTGGGCGCGGCGGTCCTCTGGCAGCGCGTCGTGGTCAACGCCTGGCCAATGGGCGAGGTCAACCTCAACGGTGCGTCCTCGACGCGCCCCAATCCTCGGATGGTCAGACATGCCCGACGCTCCAGTTCCGGCAGCGGAGCATCGAACTTACTTGAATCGCGCGCTCAGTACCAGTTTTAGTTGCGCCGGCAGCATCAACTTCGGCCTCATCGCCAGAGGCACCTTCCCAGGAAAGCCGGGGCCGCGCGTAGCATCACTTTTAGTTGTGTGAGCGGCAGACCGCGTTGCACCCGGCTGCGCGTCCCAGCCATCGAGCGAGTAATCGAGTTCCTCAAAGCTGAACTGGGCCAAAAGCAACGCCGAGGTGGCGGCCCACATCGAGCGCCACCACGCCGACCTGGCCGCTTGTAGCGCCCGATTCGTGGGCGCAATACCCGACCACACAGCCGGCAAGGAACAGTGGGCAGGCAGCTACACGAACAGGCAGATGGCAAGCTAACGGCGCGTGGATCAGATTGCATCGGCAACACGGTTGTCTGTGATGCGGTGCGGTCACGGGCCGTGAAGGAGATCACCACCGTCCAGAACGGATTCTGTTGACGTTGCGGTTTATGTAGCGGCGCACGACATACGCGAAGAGCCATCGTTTCAGGCCCTTGAGGTTCGATCCGTGGCGGGCGTAGAAGGCGTCGGGGTCGTCGAAGACACCGAAGTCGTCCACGATTCCGTCCCTCTGGATGAAGGTGTCCTCACCGCGCCACTCAACCTGCGGCTCAGAGAGATCGGGCGTGGCGGCGCCGTACCCGCAGAACCGCTTCGCCGTCGGGAACTGCCGCTGCAGGCTGGACAAGTACTGCGCGTCGAGGATGAACCCCTCGAGACAGACCCACTGTCCCTCGAACCAGACCTCCACCCAGCTATGGATGATGCGTCGCGGCGCGAGCACATAGGCCAGGCCGGTGATCGCCCCCTTCTGAAGCGCCTTGTCAATGGTGAAGCCATGAAGCCGGCAGGGCACGCCGGAACTGCGCAACAACGTCATCAGCAGCGTGCCCTTGGTGTTGCACTGGCCGTACCGGTCGGCCAGAACGCGGGACGCCGGCAGATCGTCCGCCTCGTTGTAGCCGAATGCGATGGCGTCGCGGACAAAGTCGTAGACCGCGCCGATTCGCTCGCGCATCGGCAGCACCCGCCATCCCCGTTCGGCGACAAGCCGCTCGATGTCGGGATGTTGGGTGTCGAGCAGCGGCGTGCTGCGAAGCAGAGAAGAAGGTACGTCGGACATGACTCGACCAGGGTGACTACAGGTGGCGACAGCCGCATTTCAGACCCTGAAGCCACTACCGGGTCAAGTCCGCCGCGCCGGCCGATCTCGGCCGGCGCTCGTGGGCGCCTCGAACCGCGCTCAGCGGCGGTTGGCCGGATCGCGCGCGACGTAGGCGATGGCGGATCTCGCGCCGAAGCCCGGCGGTGCGATCTTGGCGAGGTCGACGCCACGCCAGTCCAGGCCGTTGAAGGTCCATGCGAACTGCTGTCCGGCATCGCCGCGGAAGGCGACCGTCTCGCCGTAGGCGATGTTCGGGCGCGGGGCCTGCGCCAGGTCGACGACACGAGCCGCGCTCGACGCAGCGGCCGGCTGGCCGTAGATGGACTGGCCGTTCATGAAGGTCTCGCCAGCCGCGAAGCCGACGGCAGGCGCGGCCGCCACGACCAGCGCGGCCGACAGGCGGAGAAGGGATGACGAAGGTGATTGCATGAGTTCCTCGTGGTGGTGTGATCGGCTCTCGCTCAGCCGCATGCCCAGATGGCATGACCACGGACTCTAGAAATCGCATGGCAACAGTTTCGGAACCGGCAGATGACAGTTTGGTCATCTGGCCCGGGGCCTGCGCCGGTTCAGTGCGCGCCGTGAACGTGGCGCCGCTTCACAGGAGCCGTGGGCGCGGCGGCGGCCCGGTCGAGGCCGTTGAGGATGCCGCAATCTGCCAAGGCGTGGGGCGTCGCGCAGCGGGCGCGCAGTGACTTCAGATCCTTCTCCAGCGCTCGAAGTTCGCGAATGCGGTGCGCCACATGGCCGATGTGTTCGTCCAGCAGGGCGTTGACCTCGCCGCAATCTTGTGCGGGCGACTCGCGCAGCGCGATGAGGGCTCTGATCTCCTCAAGCGCCATGTCCAGGTTGCGGCATTGCCGGATGAAGGCGAGTCGCTCGGCGTGCGCCGGCAGGTAGACGCGGTAGTTGTTGTCCGCTCGAGCCGGCGGCGGCAGCAGCCCCTCGCGCTCGTAGAAGCGGATCGTCTCGACTGGTGTTCCGGTGGCTTCGGCCAGGACTCCGATCTTCATGGCTGCATCTCTTTCCACTTCCCTGATTGGGACAGGGGCTTGACTCTACACCCGCTACAGGGTTTGCAATGGCTGCAAGGTCAAAGAGGATTCTTGCGATGAGTCATTCCCATGCCAATCTCGGCAATACCCACAAGCACGACGACGACGATGCTAGCGCCCACGCCCACGACGCCCAGCACAGTCACCCGCCGGGGCAGGTGAAGGAACTCGCGTGCGCCGACGCCGGTTGTGGCGCCTGCGCCGTGCCTGCGACGCCCCTGCACAGCGGCGCCCCATCAGCGCGGGGGCGCAGTTTCCGGATCACGACGATGGACTGCGCGGCCGAAGAGGCGGAGATCCGGCGAGCCCTCGACGGAGTGACCGGCATTCGGGGTCTGCGGTTCCAGCTGGGCCAGCGCGTACTCACGATCGATGCCGACGAGCCGTCGATCGCGCCGGCGCTGGCGGCCGTGCGCAAGTCCGGCTTCGACCCGCAGCCGATCGCCGAGGGCGAACCGGAGGCCGGCCATGCGGCGGGCGACGGCCATGATCACGAGGTTGTGCGAGGCCAGATCCCAAAGCTGGCCGGGGCGCTGACTTTGGCTATCGCCGCCGAGATCATCGGCTACTTCGCGCCGGAGACCATGGTGTGGCGCGGCGCCGGCCTTGCCGTCGCGGCCATCGCGATCTGGCTCGCCGGCTTCGACGTCTACAAGAAGGGGCTGACGGCGCTGCGGCACGGGCGGCTGAACATCAATGCGCTGATGACCGTGGCCGTGACGGGTGCCTTCGCGATCGGCCAGTGGCCGGAAGCTGCGATGGTGATGGCACTGTATGCCATCGCCGAGGCAATCGAAGCCCGGGCAGTGGACCGCGCGCGCAACGCCATCAAGGGCCTGCTGGCGATGGCGCCGGAAGAGGCTTCGGTTCGCCAAGCCGATGGCAATTGGGCGACGTTGCCCGTGGGCCAGGTCGCGGTTGGCGCTCTGCTGCGGGTGAAGCCGGGGGAGCGCGTTCCCATGGATGGCGTCGTCCGCTCCGGCCAGACCAGCATCAACCAGGCGCCTGTCACCGGCGAAAGCATCCCGGTCGACAAGGCGAGCGGGGATCTGGTCTTTGCCGGCACGATCAACGAGTCGGGGACATTCGAGTTCGAGGTCACCGCATTGGCTTCGAATTCGACCTTGGCGCGAATCATCCACGCCGTGGAAGAGGCTCAGGGAACCCGGGCGCCCACGCAGGGCTTTGTGGACAGGTTTGCGGCGATCTACACGCCAGCGGTGTTCGTGATCGCCGTGGCAGTGGCACTGCTCGGACCCTGGCTGCTAGGCTGGACGTGGCTGCAAGGCGTCTACAAGGCCCTCGTGCTGCTGGTCATCGCATGCCCCTGCGCACTGGTCATCTCCACGCCGGTGACGATCGTCAGTGGCCTGGCAGCCGCAGCGCGCCGCGGCATCCTGATCAAGGGCGGTATCTACCTGGAAGAGGCGCGCAAGCTCAAGGCGATTGCGCTCGACAAGACCGGCACCATCACCGAGGGCAAGCCGCGGCTGGTGGACTGGTCCGTGCTCGATCCTGCAACCGATGCTGCGAATGCCGAGCACATGGCCTTCGTGCTGGCCAGTCACTCGGACCACCCGGTGTCTCGCGCCATTGCCGCAGGGCTCAAGTCCAACAGCGTGCAGGCGGAGAACTTCAAGGCACTGGCCGGGCGCGGGGTGCAAGCGGACATCGCCGGCACCACCTATGTGCTGGGCAACCACCGGTTGATCGAGGAGCGTGGCCAGTGTTCGCCGGCTCTTGAGGCGAGTTTGCGCACGCATGAGGAAGCGGGGCGCACCGTCAGCCTGCTGGCCTCCGATGTCGGCCCGATCGCCCTGTTTGCCGTTGCCGACACGATCAAGGCCTCGTCCCGCGAAGCCGTCGAAGCGCTGAAGACCTTGGGCATCACACCGGTGATGCTGACGGGCGACAACCAGGCGACGGCCACGGCCATCGCGCACGAAGCCGGCATCGACGAAGCGCGCGGGAATCTGTTGCCCGAGGACAAGCTCGAAGCGATCAAGGCACTGCAAGCTGAGCACGGCCCGACCGCGATGACCGGCGACGGCATCAACGATGCGCCGGCGCTGGCGCAGGCCGACATCGGCGTGGCAATGGGTGCAGCCGGCACCGACACCGCGATGGAAGCGGCGGACGTGGTGGTGATGAACGATGACCTGCGCCGCATTGCCGAGACGGTCCAGCTTTCGCGGTCCACGCACGCAGTGCTGTGGCAGAACATTACGCTGGCGCTGGGCATCAAGGCAGTGTTCCTAGTGCTCGCGGTGTTCGGCAACGCCTCGATGTGGATGGCTGTGTTCGCAGACATGGGCGCGAGCCTTTTGGTCGTGGTGAACGGCCTGCGATTGTTGAGAAAAGGGGAGAGCAAGTGATGGCGACGACGGGGTCACGACGAATCGAGGTGTTCGAGGCCGCGATGGCCGAGGCTGATCGACACAGGGCAGCCGGCGACGCCAAGAGCGCGTTCGTGGCGCTTGAGCGGGCGCATGTGCTCGGGCAACTCGACGTCGTGCCGCATGTGCGAGTGCACTGGCAGATGCTTCGGGTTGGCTGGGCTGCGGGTGACCGGCGCGAAGTGACGGGCCAGTTGATGCGCATCGCGCTGGTGCCGGTGGGCCATCTGGTCGGCCGCCTGCCGATCGGCAACACCGGCGGTGCGAACGTCAGTGCGCTCAAGCCGATGGCAATTCCGCCCGAACTCGAGCGGCTGATCGCGAACCGCGACCGCTGATGCCCGCTCCTGTCGGCCTTTTGGAACAACGCGCGGTGGCTGCGACCTCGCGGGGCCGCCGGTGGCTGCAGATGGGCGTCGCCGCTTTGCTTCTCGCGCTGGATCAAGGCGTCAAGTGGGCGGTCGCCGCGAATCTGCCTCTGGGCGAAGGCATCACCGTCACCGCCTGGTTCAATCTTGTCCATGTCCTCAACCCCGGCGCCTCGTTCTCGTTCCTGGCAGACGCCGGAGGCTGGCAGCGCCACGCGCTCACCGGGATCGGGCTCGCCGTCAGCGTAGCGCTCGCCGTGCAACTGTGGCGCGGCGTTCGCGGCCGACTCGAAACGGCTGCCTACGTCGGGCTGATCGGCGGCGCGCTTGGCAACGTCGTCGACCGGCTGCGGATCGGCGCCGTGGTCGACTACCTCGACCTGCATTGGCGCGGCATGCACTGGCCCGCCTTCAATCTGGCGGACTTCTTCATCGTCGGCAGCGCGGCACTGCTCATGCTGGCCTCGTTCGGGCCGAGGGCCGACTCGCGCGGGGCCAATCGCGGAGGTGCAACATGAGTCCGCAAGCGCATCCAACAGATCTCCGGGCGAGAATGACCAGGATGAACGTTCCCTTTCCAAATCGTGTGTTGTCCTGCCGCCTCGCTGCGCTGCTGGCTGTGGGTGCGGCGTCGGCGATCCATGCGCAGGTGACCGTCGGCGGCGTCTGGTCGTCCCCCACCGTGCCGAATCAATCGGCCACCGGCGCTTTCGTGCGCCTGTACGCCCACGAAGATGTCGTGCTGACAGGCGTCAGTTCCCTGGCAGCCGGCGTCGTCGAAGCGCACGAGCTGTCGATGGACAAGGGCATCATGCGGATGCGGGCCGCCAATCACCTGGCTTTGAAGGGCAGGGCAGATGATCGAGCTGAGGCCGGGCGGCCTGCACATCATGATGATGGGCCTGAGGAAGCAGATCAAGAAGGGGCGATCGCGTGCCCCCTGACGTTCTCGTTCACGGCGGCCGACCGTAGCGTGTCGACGGTCGGGTGAACGCGACGTCTGGCTTCGTTGCGCCTGCATGATGAGCGAAGAACACTCGACTGCGCCGCACGGCGCTGACCGGCAAGCCAAGTTCTGGACGCCGCTGTTCCTGGCCTGGCTGCTGGCGCTGCTGGCGACAGCCGGCGCCCTCTTTCTGGGCGAGGTGATGGGTATGACGCCCTGCGTGCTGTGTTGGTACCAGCGCATCGCGATGTTTCCACTAGTGCTGGTGCTGGGCATCGGCCTGTTCGCTTCGGACGCAAGCAGCGTGCGCTACGCGCTGCCGTTGGCTGGTGTGGGATGGGGTGTCGCCGCCTACCACCTGCTGGTCTTCTGGGACCTGGTGTCCGAAGGCCTCGTACCGTGCGGCAAGGGATCGTCCTGTGCCGATGTCGACGTTCAGGTGGCTGGCGCGGTGCCTATTCCACTGCTGTCGCTGACGGCGTTCACGGGAATCCTCGTTGCGCTGTGGGTGGCAAGACGGAGAACAAGAGCATGAACAAGAAGTGGATCGTTCTGGGCACGGTCGCGGCAGTCGTTTTGGCCTTCGTGGCCGGCACCTCGGTCTTCACGAATCGCTCGAACCAGGAAGTGAAGCAAGCGGTCCGGACGAACAGCGATGCGCTGGTCCCGGCCGCACTCACCTGTCTTCGGCAATCCGGCGGCCAAGGTGACGATCGTCGAATTCTTCGATCCGTCATGCGAGACCTGCCGGGCGTTCTATCCGGTCGTCAAACGGATAGTCAATGCGAGCTTCGGCAAGGTCAGGCTCGTCGTGCGCCATGCACCTCTGCACCACGGGTCCGACACGGCCATCAAGATCCTCGAGGCGGCGCGAGTGCAAGGCAAGTACTGGGAGGCGCTCGAGCGGGCATTGGCGGCGCAGCCCGAGTGGGCCGCGCACGATCGCCCCCAACCCCAGATGATTTGGGACCTCATCGGCGACATCGGCCTGGACCTGGCCAAGGCCAAGGCGGATGCCAGTGGGCCGGCCATCGACCAGTTGCTGCGGCAGGACACCGCCGACATGCAGGCCCTGAAGGTGGATCGGACACCCGGGTTCTTCGTCAACGGTACGCCGCTGCGTGAGTTCGGCGAGGCGCAGTTGAAGGCACTCGTCGAGCAGGAGCTCAAGAAGGCCGGCGCGCCCTGAACGAGGTGCGGTTTACTGGTGACCTGCACCCGAATGTTCGCGGGCGCGGAGTCGGAGTTTTGAGCACGGCATCGGCGCTTGGATGTCGGATCGGGCGGCAGCGTTCAGTGCCCGGGAGAGGCGGTCATTGCCTCCGCGGAAGCGGCCGGCGCCACCAGGCCGGTCTCGCCGGCGGCCGCAGCCTTGAGGCTCATGCCGATCGACGAAGTCCCGGCCGACGAAATCGCCAGCGTATGGCCTCCGTGCATGCGCGCGATGGCCGCGACGATGGCCAGCCCGAGCCCATGGTTCCGATCGGCGTCGGTGCGCGAGGAGTCACCGCGGTAGAAGCGGTCGAACAGGCGCGGAAGATCGACGGGTCCGATGGTGGGGCCGCGATTCACCACCTTCAACTGAACCTCGCCGGCCGGGGCACGGATGATCTCCACGCGCACGGTCGATCCGCGTTGCGCGTAGCGCGTAGCGTTGCCGATCAGGTTGGACAGCGCGCGTTGCAGCAGCGGGGTGTCGAAGCTGCCCTCGGCATCGCCGACGATCTCCAGCGTCAGGCCAGCATCCACCATTGATGCCTCATGGTAGTTGCACACCTGTCGCGCCAATGCGGCCAGGCTCGGGGTCCGAACGCGTCGCGCCGAGGCGCCGCGATCCGCCTGCGACAGGAACAGCATGTCGTGCACGATGCCGGCGACGCGCTGGAGTTCCTCCAAGTTCGAGCCGAGCACATCGCGCAGCTCATCAGCGTCACGGGCCTTGCGCAAGGCCAGTTCAGTGCTGCCGATCAGCGTCGCCAGCGGCGTGCACAGCTCGTGGGCAACGTCGGCGTTGAAGCCCTCAAGTTGGGCGTACGCCAGTTCCAGCCGCCCGAGCAACTCGTTGAACTGAGCGATCAGCGGCTCGAGTTCCTCCGGCTGGGCGGAACCGTCGAGGCGGCGATGCAGCGTGTCGGCCGCGAGTTGCCTGGTCTGGTTCACCAAGTCGCGCAAGGGGCGCAAGCCAAGGCGAACCAGCAGAAAGCCGCCGGCGGATACGAGCAGTGCGCCGGCGAGCGCGGCCACCGCGAGCGTCATGCCGATGCGACGCAGCAGCGCGGCATCTTCCCGGATGTCCAGTGCCAGCACGGCATCGAGCGACCCTTGCTCCGGCACTGGCGCGGGCAGTGCGAACCGCGCGATGCGCTCGTCGCCCGTCGGTGGCGGTGAGGAACGCCGATAGAACTCCGATCCATCGGCGCGAGTCAGCGCCAGTGCCATGTCCGGATGGCCGATGAAGAAATCGTCGAGCTTGTGCTTCAGGGGTGCCACGTCACCGTCGTGCGACGACTCCGCGAGCAGGTGGCGCAGCTGCACCTGCTTCTGCACCAGTTCCTCCGACTGGCGGGCCTGGAAACCCAGGTGGGTAGCGCCATAGACTGTGGCGCAGACCACGATCAGTCCGGCCAGGCTCTGCAGGGCCAGCCAGTACGACAGCCGGCGGCCAAGCGACCCGATGCGGCTGCGGCTCATACTTCGCGCAACTCCAGCACGTAGCCCATGCCGCGCACGGTGTGCAGCAAGGTGCGCTCGAAAGGGGCATCGAGCTTGTTGCGCAGGCGGCGAATGGCGACGTCGATGACGTTCGTCGCGCTGTCGAAATTCATGTCCCACACCTGCTCGGCGATCTCGGTGCGCGACAGCACCTCGCCTTGCCGGCGCACGAAGAGCGCGAGCAGTCCGAACTCCTGCGCGGTGAGATCGAGCCTGCGGCCGGCGCGAACCGCCTTGCGGCGGATCAGGTCGATCTCGAGGTCCGCCATCTCGAGCACGGTCGCGCCGTCCGTGGCGCGGGCCGGGCGTGCGCGGCGCAGCAGCACTTGGATGCGCGCCAGAAGTTCGGAGAAGGCGAAGGGCTTGACGAGGTAGTCGTCGGCGCCGCTCTGCAGGCCACGCACCCGATCCTCGACGCGCACGCGGGCGGTCAGCATCAGCACCGGCGTCTGCTTGCTCTGCCGCAGTGCGGCGAGCAGGCTCAAGCCATCGATGCCCGGCAGCATGCCGTCGAGCACGATCAGTTCGTAGTCGGACTCCATCGCGAGGTGAAGGCCATCCACTCCGTTGTGGGCCACGTCCACCACAAAGCCTTCCTCGGCCAGACCCTTGCGCAGGTACTCGGCGAGCTTGGCCTCGTCCTCAACCACGAGCAATCTCATCGAGGTGACGCCTCGGTTGGGAGGCCCGGCCAACCTGTCCGAACCGTCATCCGTTTGACCCGTTTCTGTTGGTGCGCGTTGTCTAGATTCGTCGTCATGCCATCAGGCATGCCGCAGCAGGTTGCTCGCGGGAACCCTCCAGCCAAGGAATTGACACCATGCGCTTCCACAAGTTCGCCTTTGCCTCCGTCGCCGTCATCTCGACGATCGCGCTGCCCGGTCTGTCGCAGGCCAATTCGGTCTACCACGCCGCAAACGGAGAGGCCGGTTTCACCTACCACCCCGAGCACCTTAAGAGCACCAAGTCGCGTGCCGACGTGCTGGCCGAAATCGAGGCTGCCCGCAAGGACGGTACGCTGGCGCTGATGCAGCGCGGCGCACCCTTGCCGATCAGGAACGCCGGCCCAGCCAAGACGCGCCAGCAGGTCATCGACGAGATGCTCAGCGAGTCGCCCGAACAGCGCAAGGCGCGCATGGAGTTGATGAGCGGCGGCTGAAGAAGTCACCGTCATGGGTGGTGGCGGCGCGGATGGCTCGCGGTGGGGCCACCTCGCCGCTTGCGCCTTGCGGCGCCTCGACTCTCCGCAAGTCGTTGTTGCAGGCGTTGGCTGTAGCTCTGTTCCGGCGCGGTGACAGGAGGTGGATGGCGCCTGCGCCAGTACCGGTAGATGAACCACGCGACGACACCGGCGCCGAGAAAGCCCAGCCATATCCAAGCGATCGTCTGGGCCAGGGTCGCGTCGAGATACCGGCGCATGCGATTCCTCGAACGGGTGGCGATAGAGCAGCGGCCAGGCAGCGAGCAAGTCCCCCGCCGCGCCGCTCCTCATCCGACATCGGCCACAAGGCGCAGCGGCAATGCTCGCTGGCGGGACTCTGCGGCGTTGCCGCGTTCAAGGCGATAGTTGCTGCCCCAGGCCCAGACACTGCCGACCACCTCGACGAAGACCACCTCTCCCGCGGCGCCAGCGACATCCAGGCTGGCCGAGCCCTCCGGCCACGTGAGGTTGAGGCGATGGCCGCCGGCGGGCAAGCGCCAGCGCGCAAAGGACTCCGGCACCGTGTCGACAGCCGATCCACCGTCGCTGCTGACCCGCACAACGTTCTGGCTATCCCCCCAGCGCTTGCGTACCAGGTAGACCGTCAGCTTGCCGGCTGTCGGTTCGAAGCGCTTCGCGTCGGCTTCGATCGCCTCGGCCGGAATCGGCCTCGGCGTGCAGGTGAGCGTCGGGCGATAGCTCTTGCCGATGCGAAAGCAGTAGGTCCCGTCGGCGTTCGCCGGTCGCAGCGGCTTCGTCATGCAGCCTGCCGTCATCAGCGCCGAGCCACCCAAGGCGAAGAGCAGGGTGCGGCGACGTGAGAGCTTCATGGTGAATTCCTTTCGATGGTGCCAGCCAAGTTGGGCACGGCGGTCAGCCGGCCTACTTCAGCGTGAAGCGCGCAGCGACCGCGGGCTTACCGTTCAGTGCGACGTCCGCCAGCACCTTGGTGCCGGCGCCGACCTTGAAACTGCCCTTGGCTTCGAGCTTGTCGCCGGCCAGCGCGAGCGGCGCCTCGGTTTTGTCGTTCCCGCTAAACACCGTGACCTTGCCGGTGCCGCTGGTCAGCTTCATCGGCTTGCCGTGGTCGCTGACGTGGATGACGATCAGGTCCGCCTTGGCGACGAGTTCCATGTCGCCGGCCTTGGTTTCGACGACGACTCCGCCATGCTTCGGTGCGTGGTCTTCGGCGGCGAATGCGGGCGCTGCCGCGGCGGCGGCGAGCAGGAGGGTCGTGAGAAGTTGCTTCATCGTGATTCCTTGGTGGGTTGAAAGAACGGGCAATCAGTGAATCGGGGTTGCGCTGACCACGTCGATGACGGTGATCCATCCGGCAATCGCCTGACCGGTGCGGGCAGCGTCCGCGAGTGCAGCGGTGAAAGCCTCCACCTCGCTGTCCTCGCAAAGCAGTTCCAGCTTGTATTCGTTGACCACCTCATCGCCGAGGTCCATCGCATAGTGCTTCTCGTCGCTGTCCAGCGGCAGCATCGAGCCCTTGACGATGTAGACGGCGAGGTTGTGGCGGCGGCCACCGCGGGCACCGCCCCAAGCCGGGCTGCCCTTCAACGCCGCGATCACGTCGGCGATGCGGCTGCGATGCACATAGGCTTTGATTTCCTTCATGGCGTTTCCTGGGTGGGTTGCGGTAGCGGAGTGGCTGGCGGAAGTTCGGCGGCCTCTTCGGCCGCGTCACGCGTGCGCTGCCTGGCTTCGGCGCGCGACTCGGACCATTCGTAGATCAGTGGCAGCAGGAGCAGCGTCAGCAGCGTCGAGGTGATCAGGCCGCCGATCACCACCGTGGCCAGCGGGCGCTGTGTCTCGGCACCGACGCCCGTGGAGATCAGCATCGGCACGAGGCCGAGGATGGCTACCGAGGCCGTCATCAGCACCGGCCGCAGGCGCAATGCGGCGCCCTGGCGCACGGCGTCGCGTATTGACAGGCCGTGCTTGCGCTGGTCGTTGAGGAACGAGACCAGCACGATGCCGTTGAGCATCGCCACGCCGAACACGGCGATGAAGCCGATCGCCGATGGCACCGATAGGTACTGCCCGGTGATGAACAGCCCGACGATGCCGCCGATGATCGCGAACGGCACGTTGGCAATGATCAGCGTGGCATGGCGCACCGAGTTGAACGCCGTGTACAGCAGGATGAAGATCAGGCCGATCGTGAGCGGCACGATGATGCCCAGGCGCTCCATCGCGCGCTGCTGGTTCTCGAAGGCGCCGCCCCATTCCACCCAGTAGCCGGTGGGCATCTTCACCTTCGCCTGGATCGCGGCGTTGGCGTCCTTGACGAAGCTGTCGACGTCGCGGCCCTGCACGTCCATCTGCAGCACTGCGTAGCGCTGCAGCGCCTCGCGCCGCACGAAGGTGTAGCCCTCGGCGAGTTCGATCTTCGCCACCTGGGCGAAGGGCACGATCGCGCCCTCGGAGGTGCGAATCGGGATCGCCGCAATGGCCGATGGGCTGTTTCGGAACTCCTCGGGCAGTCGCACCGAGATCTCGAAGCGGCGCGTGCCTTCGATCAACGTTGAGACCGACTCGCCGCCGATGCCGGCCTGCACGATCGCCAGGATGTCGTCGGCGTTCAGGCCATAGCGGGCCGCCGCCTGGCGATCCACCTTGATCACCATCTGCGGCTTGCCCTTGTTGGCCTCGGCCGACAGGTCGGCCACGCCGGGCACGCCGCCGACCACGCCTTTGAGCTGCGCGGACAACTCCTCCAGCTTGTCCAGATCCTCTCCGTACACCTTCAGCGCCAGCGTCGCGCGTACGCCGGAGATCAGTTCCTCCACGCGCATCTGGATCGGCTGGGTAGCGCCAAACACCGCGGTCTGCACCTCGCCTTCGAGGAACTCCTGCATCTCCCGTCCTAGCGCGGCATACGACTGCTTCGTCGGCCACTCGTCCTTGGGCTTCATGTCCAGCAGGACTTCCATGTAGTTGACGTCGGCCGTCTCGCCCTTCTCGGCACGGCCGATGGTGGCAAGGACCGAATTCACCTGCGGGTACTTCTTGCGCAGGGCGGCATCCATCACGTTCGCCACGCGCACCGACTCCTCGAGCGATGTCGAGGGAATGCCGACGACGCGGAACATGATCGCGTCTTCCTGCAGCGTCGGCATGAACTCCTTGCCGAGCAGCGGGAACAGCGCGAGCGCGCCGACGAGCAGCGCGACCGCCGCGCCGATGACGGTCTTCTTGCGGTCGAGCGCCCAGTCCAGCATCGGCAGGTAGAGCTTCTTCGCACCGCGTACCAGCCAGGTGTCCTTCTCCTCCTTGGGCTTCAAGATCAGCGCGGCCAGCACCGGCACCAGCGTCAGCGACAGCAGCAGCGATCCGGCCATCGCGAACGTGATGGTCAGCGCCATCGGCTTGAACAGCTTGCCTTCCAGCCCCGTCAGCGAGAACAGCGGCAGGAACACGACGATGATGATCATGATCGCGAAGGCGATCGGGTTCGCCACTTCGCGCGCCGCTTCGAGCACCACGTGGGTTCGGTTGATCGGCCGGCCCGACTCACGTGCGTGCGAGAGCAGGCGGAAGGCGTTCTCCACCATGACCACGGCGCCGTCGACCATCATCCCGATGCCGATCGCCAGCCCGGCCAACGACATCAGGTTGGCCGACATGCCGACGCGCTGCATGCAGATGAACGCGAACAGCATCGCCAGCGGCAGCGTGACAATGACGACGATCGCGGAGCGGAACTCGCCCAGGAACAGGAACAGGATCACCGCGACCAGGATCGAGCCTTCGATGAGGGCATTGGTCGAGGTTGACAGTGCCTTGTCGACGATCTCGGTCCGGTCGTAGACGGCCTTCAGTTCGATGCCCTTGGGCAGCGCGGCCTGCGCGATGGCGAGCTTCTCCTTGACCGCCTTCACCACAGAGGCCGAGTTCTCGTGGATGCGTGCCAGCGCGATGCCGAGCACGGTTTCCTGGCCGTTGCGCGTGACGGCGCCGAAGCGCACAGCCGGTGCCTCCTTCACATCGGCCACGTCGCGCACATAGACCGGCGAGCCGTTGCGCTCGGCCACGACGATGGTGCCGATGTCGGCCGCGTTGCTGACCAGGCCCAGGCCGCGCACCAGGTACTGCTCGACACCGATGTTGAGGAACTGCCCGCCGACCTGCTTGTTGTTGGCCGCCAGCCGCTCCATCACTTCCTTGAACGACAGCCCGTACTTGACCAGCCGCCGCGGGTCGATCTGCACCTGGTACTGCTTTTCGTGGCCGCCCCAGGTCGTCACGTCATCGACGCCCGCCGCGGTGCGCAGGATGAGCCGCACCGTCCAGTCCTGCAGCGTGCGCAGGTCCATCGCGCTGAGCTTCTTGTCGGCGTCTTCGATCGTGTACCAGAACACCTGGCCCAGGCCCGAGCTGTTGGGCCCGAGTTCCGGTTCGCCGTAGCCCTCGGGCAGGCGGCCCTTCACCTCCTGCAGCTTCTCGCCGACCAGGCGGCGCGCGAAGTAGATGTCGACGTTGTCCTTGAAGTACACGCCGACGTAGGACAGGCCGAACAGCGACACCGAGCGGACGACTTCGACGTCCGCCAGACCCGCCATCGCGCTTTCGATCGGAACGGTGAGCAGCTTCTCGATGTCCTCGGCGGCGACGCCGGGGGACTCGGTGTAGATGTTTACCTGGGCGGGCGTCACGTCCGGGAAGGCGTCCACCGGCACCTGCCGGTAGGCCATGGCCCCCAGGCCGATGAGCGCGGCGAAGGCCACCAACACCAGCACCTTGTAGCGCAGGCTGGCATCAACGATTGCATTGAGCATGGTCCGTGGTCCTTCTCAATGCCCGTGGCCGAGCTGGGATTTCAGCTTGCGTGCCTTCAGCGCATAGGCCCCGGAGGTGACGACTTGGTCGCCGGCCTTGATGCCCGACTTGAGCAGCGTGCGTCCGCCCAATCGTTCACCGGGCTCGACCTGGCGCGCCTCGTACGCTCCCTGCTCGTAGACGAAGACCGTCGGCTGGCCTTCCAGCAGCACGATGGCCGCATCCGGCAGGCTGATGACGTCGCGCTTGTCGCCGCCGGCCTCGATGGTCGCGGTGGCGAACATCTCGGGCTTCAAGCGGCCATCCGCGTTGGCGACTTCGATGCGGGCCGCGATCGTGCGGGTGTCCTTGTCGAGCATCGCGCCGATGTGGCCGACACGCCCGCTAAAGGTCTCCCCGGGATAGGCCGGTACCGTCACTTTGGCGTTGGCCCCCATGCGGACCTTGGCCAGCGCGGCCTCGGGCAGGTCGGCCTGGATCCAGACCCGGCTCAGGTCGGCGATGGTGAACATCGGCTCGCTGGGGCTGCCCAGTTCGCCCAGCGTCACCCTCTTTTCGATCACGGTGCCAGCAAACGGCGCCGTGACAGCAAAGCCGGCGACGCCGCTGCCGCTGGCGGCCTGTGCGCCACCGAGCAGGCGCAGGCGGTCGGCGGCGTTGCGCACGGCGGCCGCTGCCTTGTCGCGGTCCGCTTGGGCGCGCAGGAAGTCCTTGCGCGGAATGATCTCCTCCGCGTTCAGCGACTCGGCGCGCTTGAAGTCGGCCTCGGCGATGCGCAACTCGGCCTGGGCCTGGGTCCAGGCGGCGTGGGCTTCTGCAACATCGACACTGTCAAGCGTGGCCAGCGTCTGCCCGGCCCGGACGCGGTCACCCAGCTTCGCCGGGGCCGAGGTGATGCGGCCTTCGATGCGAGGTGCGACGCGGGCCAGGCGGTCCTGGTCGGGCCGGATCGTCGCGGTCACCTGGACCGTCTCGCCGAGCGCCTCGGCCTTGATTGCCTCGACCTTCACGCCGGCGCGTTCCGCCTCTTCGGCCGTGAGCGTCAGCTCCTCGGCGCCTTCGGCGTGGCCGTCCTTCTTTTCTCCGGCATGCTCGGCATGCTTGTCGCCTTCGGCGGCGTGCTCGTCCTTGGCCCCGCCCTTGCCGCAGGCGGCGAGAGAGAGAGCGACGGCCAGCGCCAGGGCGACATTGGTCGCCAGCCCGGCCAGGCGCTTCGGACGCCCGGTGTCGTCTTGCAGCGTGATCATTGCGAGGTTCCTTCTCGCGACCAGCCGGCCGCGTTTTCGAGTTCGATTCGGGTGGTGTGGAATTCGGCCAGCGCGTCGTTCAGATCGCGTTCGGCGTCCAAGGCCTGGCGATTCACGAGCAGCTGATCGAGAAGGCCGATCTGACCGGCCTGCCGCGACTTGGCGGCGAGTTGCTGGTTGTCGGCCGAGGCGGCGACCATCGCGCGCTGCAGGCGCACCACGCGCTCGCGCTGGCTTTCCAGGCGGCTCCAGAGTCGCCGCACCTGCGCCTGGCCGTCGCGCGTCGCGGCGGCACGCTCGATCTCGGCTTGCGTCGCATCGCTCATGGCCTGGCCGATGGCCGCATCGTTGCGTTTGAACAGCGGCAGCGGCACGGAAAGCGTCAGCGTCGTGACGCGCTCGCGGCCGTCGGCCGGGCCCTCGCGGCCGACGTTCAGTCCGACGGTCAGGTCCGGGTAGCGGCTGGCGCGTTCGACGCCGACTCGTGCCCGGGCGGCATCTTCGCGTGCCGCCAGCGCGCGTTGCTTCGGCAAGGCCTGTGCCGATGCCAGCAGCTGATCGAGGCCGTAGGGCAATGGCGCGCCAGTCGGCACGCCGAGCTCGCCGATCACCTCCGGCACGGCGGATGGCGGCAGTTGCAGGGCGGTGGCCAGTTCGGCCTTGGTGTCCTGCAGATGCTCTTGCGATACCGCCAGCGCGTTGCGGGCACGTTCGGCCTCGATCAGCGCGACATTGGCATCCAGTCGTGTGTCCTCACCGGCGCTGCGGCGCTTGGCGACGGCCTGCGCGCTGCTGTCGAACAGCTCGACCGAGCGTTGTTCGAGCCGCAGCCGACGCTGCGCGGCGAGGACCGCGTGGAATCGCAGGGATGCTTCGGCGCGGGCCTGGCGCCGTGCCTCTTCAATCTCGGCACGCAAGGCTTCCAGCGATGCGGATGCGGCCTCGCGGCGGCGCGCCTGCTGGCCGCCGATCTCGATCGGCTGGGCGATGCCCAGGCCCCACTCGCGGGCACTGCCGTCGGGCGCGGTGGCTCGACGCCGGGTGCGCTCGACGCTGAGTTCGGGGTTGTTGAAGAGGAGTGACTCAGCTTCGCGGCGGGAGCCTTCCGCGGCCGCCAGCTGAGCTTCTCGGGCACGAACGGCAGGACTGGCGGTCTCGGCGAGCCGCAGCGCCTCGGCCAGGGTCAGCGGACCTGCGCCCGCAGCGGTCTGCGCACTCGTGGGTACGGTCGAGGCAGCCAGCACGAAGGCCAGCGCCAGGAGTGGGAATCGCATCGAATCATCCTTCTGGTCTCACGACAGAAGCGATTCGCAGGCGATGTAGGGTTGTCGTCAGTCAGTCCGCGAGCGAGACCAGCACCACATCGCCGCCGAATCGCGCGGCAGGGGTGGCATGGGCTCGATCCGGGCGCAAGGCGCTCGCCGGGATGTGGGATTCGTAACGAGGTTCTGGGAGCCTCATGGCGTCGCCGTCAGGCAGCGTTTCCACCGCGGGGGAAGCCGCAGGAAAGAACGCGGAACAGCTCAGATGGCAACTATCGCAGTCCACGTGGAACGCACCCGTGGCGTCGCCAGCATCATCGGTGGCTGAGACGACCTCGCCGCCGGCCTGATGCTTGTGCTCGTGGTGGCCGAAGTGCTTCTTGGCCGAGGCACTGGCTTCGTGCGCGCAGTACGGCGCCGCCGAGCCCCAGACTAGCTGGAACGGCACGACGAGCAACAAAAATGCGAGCACCCAATGACGCATGTCTGGAATTCTAGCTTGGCAAGGCCGATCCCGACCCGCGAGACTGACGGGCAAACCCACGACTTTCTTGCGATTCAGCATCGACTGCGTCACACCGCGGCGGGCGCGGGATCGCAGCTGGGCACTTGTCGTCTCGCCGGATTCCGAACCTTCCGGGACCGGTCAGGCCGTGGGGCGACCCTGGCTCACCGCCGCTTGGCAAGCGCCATCGGGATGCCAGACAACGCTTGATCAGGCGGCGATGTCCGGTTGAACTGCGTCGAAGCGGCGTGACGAGCCGCCACGGCCATCGGCACACCCGACAGCGTTGCCGGGAGAGTTTGGCCACCGGGAGGCGTGCGCGTATCGAGCCTTTTGGCAGTGTTCATCGTGACGCCAGTGAGCGGCGTCTCGGCCGATCCAGGCGTCGCATGCGCATAGGTGCCGAGCGTCAAGGTCAGGGTCAGCAAGAGAGCGGAGGATTTCATTGAGTTTGGTGCGGGAGGACGGGGCTGACACGAAAGCATGTCGAACCCGCGTCGGGTTTGGAGGCCGACCGCAGTCTACGGGGCCGCAATCAACAGAAGTCTGTCGGGAACATGACAGGCCGGTCATGTTGCGTCGCCGTCGGCGACTTCGTTGCCTGCGCCGGCGTCCGCAGTTGGCAGGTGCCTTCGCCGCTGTGCGCGGGCCGATGTGCTGCGCAGCATGTCATCTCTGCTCAGGGGTGAGGCAGGCGGCGAGGTCGCGAAGCGTCTCGGGTCAACCGTTCGACCCATCCGGCACCAGGAGCGCGTCAATCAGCGGACAGCTCACTTTGCGTCGCGCGGTAGTGCACCGGGTCACCAGTTCCGCGAGCGCGGCTTCCAGCAGTCGGAGCGCCCGCAGACGTTCTCGCACCTCAGCGAGCTTGTGCTCGCCGATCTCGCGGGCCGCAGCGCAGCTTCGGCCATCGTCCAGCGAGAGCAGGGCCTGGACGTCCTCGAGCGTGAAGCCCAGGGACTGCGCGCGTTTGATGAATCGCAGCCGCGTCAACGCGGCCGCTGGGTAGCGGCCGATGCTGCCGGTCGGGCGGTCCGGCGCAGCAAGCAGTTCGCGACGCTGGTAGTAGCGCACCGTTTCGACGTTGACCCCGGCCGCCGCCGCCAGTTGGCCGATGGTCATCTGTTCCATCATGGACTTGACTCCGTACTCAGGTACGTATTTAGACTAGCTCGAAACCACAGGAGCCTGTGTGTCACGACCCTGGACCACTTCCGGCTCGATGCTGGGCGGCGTTGCCGCCGCGATCGGCGCGTCGGTCTGCTGCGCCGGCCCGCTGCTGCTTGTGGTGCTCGGCGTTGGCGGAGCCTGGGGGTCGCGCCTACTGGTCCTGGAGGTCTACCAGCCCTGGTTCGTTGGCGCCGCGCTGGCCTTCTTCGGCTACACGTTCTTCAAGCTGTACCTATCGCCCGAGGCCTGCGCGCCCGGCGAGGCCTGTGCGATTCCTGTGGTGCGTCGGCGGCAAAGGGCGATCTTCTGGATCGTCGCGGGTCTGGCGGTCGCGCTGATGGCGTTTCCGCTGTACGCGCCGCTCTTTTACTGAGGTGAATCCATGAAGGCGACTCCGCTCGTGATCGCTGGTCTGTTCGTATCACTGGGCACGATGGCCGCCGACACTCGCACCGTCACGCTGGACGTGACCAAGATGGACTGCGCCGCCTGCCCGATCGCCGTGCGCAAGGCATTGGAGAAGGTGCCCGGCGTGGGCAGCGCCAAGGTCGACTTCAAGACCAGACGTGCGGTGGTCGCGTTCGATCCTGCAAAGACGCCGACCGAGGCATTGACCCGCGCCACGGCCGACGCAGGCTTCCCTTCGTCGGTGCAGCAGGTTCAATGACGTGGCCGGCGTCGTCCTGCTGTCGGTTCTTACGTGTCCGCACTGTGGTCACGCCAAGGAGGAGTCCATGCCGACGGACGCCTGCCTGTGGTTCTACGAGTGTGAGCGCTGCAAGGCGATGCTGTATCCGAAGGCCGGCCACTGTTGCGTGTTTTGCTCATACGGAACGCACAAATGCCCGCCGATCCAGGCCGAGCCTTCGCCGTGATGCTCACGATCCGATGTCGATGCCATGAAGTGATCTGACCGCCCGATCTGGCGGCGGGCGCGACCTGCAAGCAGTTTCGGCTGCTGGCGGGCCAGGGAACGCATTGCCGTGTTGCAATCGCGTCCCAGGGCAATGCCGATGTCCGGCAGGGTTGGATTCTTCGATGCGTTCAGTTGCCGGTGCGGGTCACGGCTCCCGACATCAAAGCCGGCATCGCCAAGCTGAAGCATGATGTGGGGGTCTACGGGAGGTTCAACTGCACGCACGCCAACGTGCGTGCATCGTCAGTGAGCCAGTCCAGGACCGGGCCGGAACACTCCTTAGAAAATGAGCGCCATCGTGGCGGGCTCGGCCGCGAAGACGCTCACCGGAGTTGACATAAACATTATTGTCGCGCATTAGTGGTTTAGGCGACAATCGCGCCAGAAGCATACGAGATGAGCGCTGCTCCCGCCAGCGCTGGCTTGGCCAGGGACCTCATCGTCCTCATGGCCCGGTCCTTCCGCACTCTCATCGAGTCTCGCGCTTGGGACGGCGGTCGTTGCAAGACTTCTGTCAACCGTGCACAATGATTCCATCTCTGATGCGGTGAATCCTATGCACAGCATGACCTTGGAACAACTGCGCGCCACCGCGGCCGCCGGCGGCGTCGCCGGCGTCACGCTCAAGGGCCAGGGCGGCGCGTTCATGTTGCGCATCGCCACCCGGAGCGGCCAGGACGCCGTGCTGGCCAAGGCCCGCAGCACCGAGCCGCGCCGCTTCGGCAACCCGGCCTCGGCCATGATCCTGCTGCGCGAGGTGGGCATCGCCGTGGCGCAGCTCGACGCCACCGACTGGAACCCCGACGAGAAGGACATGAGCCGCAGCCGCTCCAGCCAGGCCGAGGCGATGCGCACGGCCCACCAGGCTGCGGCGCACAACCGGTGGCTCGCCGCCGAGATCCAGGAATCGCTCGACGATCCGCGCCCGAGCGTCCCGCACGACGAGGCCATGGCGGCCATGGACGCCGAGATCGATGCGATCGAGCTCCAGCGTGCCGGCTCCGCGCGAAGGAAAGGCGCATGAGCACGACGCCGCGCCAACCGGAGCAGGTCATTGCGCAGGCGATGCTGGCCGCCGCCGCTGAAACGCCGCCAGCTGCGATCACCACCGAGGAAGTGGCGGCGCTCGAGCGCCTGCTCGCGCATGCCAGGCGAGATTCCGGGCAGAGCCGGCGAGTCGCAGACTTCCTGCTGGCCTGGTGGAACACAGGCAGCTGCGGTGCCTTCGACCTGACCTCGCTGTGGGCACTGGACACCGACATCGTGGCCGACATGACGACCGTGTTCGGCCTGATCGGTCGCGTTCACCGCTACCCCGACAGCCTGGGCTACGAGACCGAGTTCAAGGCCATCGTGCAGGCCTGGCGGCCGGAGCTCCGGGACTGATGCCGGGGGCCGACTACCGCATCGCCTGGCGCCCCAAGGCTCTAGAAGACCTGCGCAGCATCGTCCGCTACATCGCCCAGGACAGTCCGGCCCGTGCGCGCACCTTCAGCAAGAAGCTGCGCGAGAAGGTCCAGCCGCTGGCGCAGCACCCGCTCCTCGGCCATGAGGGCCGGCCGGGGCTGCCGGCCGACGTGCGCGAACTCGTGCTGCACGCCAACTACATCGCCTTCTATCGGGTGATCGACACCTCTCGCACCGTCGAGATCCTGCGGGTCAAGCACGTGGCGCAGCAAACGCCCTGAATCGCAGGGGCATGTCCGCAGGTGCGTCGGGACGGCTGGCCATCTGAATTCGGCGCCCGATTTCGGCGGGGGGTTGGACCGGGGTTTCGAGTTGCGCGGTCAGGAATGCTCCTTGATCGTGGAGCGCATTTGTCCCCGGGCGGGGCTTGGCGCCCCGTGGGGGTGTGTGGCGTGGCTGGCCTGGGCCAGTGTGCGACCGATGTGGATCGGCACGGTGAGATGTCGCGATGCCCGCGACGAAC
>JAKLLO010000062.1 GCA_023150095.1 Zoogloea sp.
CTGACGTAGAAGAGATCGTTGAGCGTCAGGAGGTTGTCGAGGGACTGGGTGAGACTGCCGAGGAGGCGCCCGGTGGCCTTGGTGCCGCTGTCGTCGATGGAGACGTAGGTGCGGGCCAGGGGGCCGGGATGCCATGCGATCGACAGGTCGGACTCGCCGGGCGCGGCGTCGGACCCGTCGGCAGGAACGAGCTGGATGTCGGCATCGGCGCCCGGGGGGCGCTTGAGGTTCTCGAGCGCTTGCTCGATGGCGCGCAGGTCGAGGAGGTCGCCCTCGGCGCCAGGCAGGGCTGCGCGAACCGCTTTGGGCAGGGGGCTGCCGTCGGCCATGCGAAGCTGGCGCAGCCGGCCGGGAATGACCGTCAGGGTGAGCAGGCCGCTGTTGAGGTCTTGTGGTGCGGCGACGACGCGGGTGGTGATGTAGCCGCGTTCGATGAGGCGGTTCTGCAGGCGTGTCATCAGCTGGTTGATGCCACGTGCGCCGAGGCAGCGCCCGGTGGGTGGGTCGTCCGGACGATCGAGGGCCGCGAGGATCCAGGTGAAGTCGGCGGCATCGGGGCCGCCGAGTTCGATGCGAGCGATCGGAAGGCAGGGGGTCTCGTCGACGGCGAGTGGGGCGTCGGCGGCGAAGGTGGGTGATTCGAGGTGGACGTCGGGCTGACGTTCCAGTTGCTCGCGCAGCTGGCGTTCGCGTGCCTGCTGGTGGAGCAGTTCGGGGGTGGCACTGGGCTGCGGTGGGTCGGCGGCCAGCGCGCTGGTCGTGAGCAGACCGATGGCCAAGGTCTGCACAAGATGGTTGGTGTGACGGCGACGGGTGTTTTGGAGGCTCTTCGGGGCGAGCTGTGGGGAATGGTATCGGCTGAGTGTCACTGGAGCGTCGTGGAACCCGCACTATCCTCCATCACAACTTCGATGGCATTGCACGCATTCCGTGTGAATGATGTAATGCCTGTAAGTGTATACATAGTGTATACTTCGAATCAATATCAATAATCGAATGGAGTTGTGGTGTTCTCGTGACGGACGTGCCGGCGGAAAGAAGCCCGGCGCGGAGGAACATCGTCTCCGCCTGCCAGCAGTGTATGAGCCGACTGACTGGATCAGCTTGCTGAGGGCTGGGTCAATGGAGTTCGGGAAAGCGCCTCAGCCACAGCCAGGCCACGCAAAGCTGGACGCAGATGGTCAGGGCCCAGGTGCTCGTCACGTAGCAGCAGGCTGCGGGGAGCACCACCTCAAGCATTTCCTCGAAGGCTAGCCCGAGCAGGAAGAACGCCAGCGTGAGGCAGGCCCACTTGGCCATGAATCCCGGAAGGTGGACGCCCATCTGGCGGTTGTAGCGGTAGTTCTGCCGACGTTCGAGGAGGCTGCCGCGGGTTACGTCGCGAAAGCACGCGAAGGGCCACAGGTAGCGGTAGAGGAGGTGCCAGAAGGGTTCTTGGCGCGGCTGCTGCGATGTCCTTTCCATTCTGACCTCCCGTTCAAAGTGGAAGCCCGACCGATCCGTGTGCCTTGTCTCCGGCGAGGCGGGCCCCAGAAGCAAAAAAGCCGACGCTGACGCGTCGGCTTTCAGGGCGGGAGCCGGTCGGATTACTTGACGGCAGCCTTGGAGCGCAGGTCGGCGATATGGCGTTCGACACTCTGCTGCTCAAGACGTTGCTTGAGCTGGCCCTTCACTTCGTCGAAAGCCGGCGCCTTGAGGGCGCGGCTGTCTTCGAGCTTGATGACGTGGTAGCCGAAATCGGTCTTCACCGGGGTGGTGGTGATCTTGCCCTTTTCGAGCTTGGTCAGCGCTTCGGCGAAAGGCTTCACGAAGCCGGCCGGGTTGGCCCAGCCCAGATCGCCACCCTTTTCGCGGGAGCCCGGATCCTTGGACTGCTTGGCGAGATCTTCAAATTTTTCGCCCTTTTCAAGCTTGGCGATGATGGCCTTGGCGTCCTCTTCCTTCTCGACGAGGATGTGACGGGCCTTGTACTCCTTGTCGCCGAGCTGGGCCTTGATCTTGTCGTATTCGGACTTCACGTCGGCGTCGGTGATCGGGTGAGTCTTCACGAAATCCTGCAGGTAGGCGCGGATCAGCACGGCCTGGCGGGCGAGTTCCATCTGGGCCTGGACGCTGCCGTTCTTCTCGAAGCCCTTCTTGCGGGCTTCCTGGGAGAGGATCTCGCGGCGGACCAGTTCTTCCTTGACGGCGTTGCGCAGCTGCTCGGAGTCAGGGGCACCCTGGGACTTCTGCTCGGAGATCATCACGTCGGCACGGGCCTGGGGGATGGCGGTGCCGTTGACGGTGGCAACAGTCTGGGCAAAGGCGGGCAGCGCAACGAAGGCTGCGAAGAGGGAAACGACCAGACGGCTCGGGAGGGTTTTCATCAGTTTTCCTTGCGTGGTGTAGGGGGTGGAGATTTAAAGGTCTTCCGGGGTTTCTGCCTGGATGGCAAGGGCGTGGATTTCCTTGCGCATCATGTCGCCGAGGGCATCGTAAATCATCCGGTGGCGGGCAACGGTGTTTTTGCCGGCGAAGGCCGCCGAGACAATGGACAGCCGGTAATGGCCGCCGCCCGAGCGGGCGCCTGCATGGCCGGCGTGCAGCGCGCTGTCGTCGATGAGCTCGACCTTGACGGGCGCCAGGACAGCCAGCCGCTGGCGGATCTCGTCGATGACGCTCACGGCAGGGTTTTCCGGAAAGGCTTGACGGTGCAGCGGGTGAACACGCCGGTGGCCATGTAGGGATCGGCCGCGGCCCAGGCCTCGGCGTCGGCGAGGGAAGGGAACTCGGCGATGATCACGCTGCCGGTGAAGCCGGCAGGGCCCGGATCGGGAGAGTCAACGGCGGGGCAGGGGCCCGCCAGGACCAGCCGGCCATCGGCTTGCAGCGCCTGCAGGCGGGCAACGTGTTCGGGACGCGCGGCGAGACGCTTGTCCAGGGAGCCAGGGGCATCTTCGCCGATCAGGACATACAGCATTACTTGGGTTCCTCTTCAATATAGCGGGACAGCAGCATTCCCTGGGCCAGCACGAACACGAGCATCAGGCCCATGCCGCCGAAGAGCTTGAAGTTGACCCAGGTGTCTTCGGAAAAATTGTAGGCGATGAACAGGTTGAGCACGCCCATCAGGGCAAAGAACGCCGCCCACGCGAGGTTGACCGTCTGCCACAGGCGCTCGGGCAGCTTGAGCTGCGCTTCGAGCATCTTCCGGATCAGATTCTTCTTCAGCACATGGGCCGAGAACACCAGTGCCACGGCAAAGAACCAGTAGAGCACGGTGGGCTTCCACTTGATGAAGGTGGGGTTCTGGAAGATCAGCGTGGCGCCGCCGAAAATGCTGATGATCGCGAGGCTGACCCACAGCATGGTGTCGACCTTGCGATGCCGGAACCACACCCAGGCAATCTGCCCGACGGTGGCGGCGATGGCTACGGCGGTGGCGGCGAAGATGCCCGCAGATTTGTAAGCGGCAAAGAACAGGATGATCGGGAACAGGTCGAAGAGGAATTTCATCGCAGGGCGCTGGGAGACGACTCGGCAGGACTCAGGAATGGCGACGGAGATGCCGGCTGGGCCGGATGGTCCGGGTCGCAAACGGGCGTACTGTACTGAATTACAGCCGGCGCTGGAAGCACCCGACCCGGATCAGCGAACGATTTATTCACGGGCACCCGGCGGGTCCGCCTTGTTGCGCATATGGTCGGCAAGGCCTTCGATGGCACCCCACAGGCGTGGCCGCAGGGGGTGATCGGCGAGGACTTCATCGAGGGCGAGGTTCATGCACATCAGCCACTGGTCGCGTTCGGCGCTGGTGATGGTGAAGGGCAGGTGGCGGGCCCGCAGGCGAGGATGGCCGTTGGCCTGCTCATACAGCGGGGGGCCGCCGAGCCAGCCGCTGAGGTACATGAAGAGCTTTTCTTCGGAGCCGGAGAGGTCCTCGGGGTGCATCTGGCGGAGCTCCCAGGCCTCCGGCAGGGTGTCCATCAGGGCGTAGAAGCGATGGACGAGGCGGCGAAGGGTTTCTTCGCCGCCAAGCTGGGCATAGGCAGTGTTGGCTTGCTCAGGCGCCATGGACGTCCAGCGAGCGGCTGCGGCCGCAGTTGAGGTTGGCGGGGAGGGCTTCGTCCATCATCTCGGGGCGGGGCAACTGGAGCCCGGCCATCTGCTCGATGAAGCTCTGGCGGTTGTGCCCGAGAAAGCGGGGATTGCCGAGTTTTTCCTGGGCGATGCACGACACACGGGCGCCGCGGTAGTCATGGCCGGGATAGACCAGGGTTTCTTCGGGCAGGGTGAGCAGCCGTTCGGTGACGCTGTCGTAGAGCTGGCCGGCGTCGCCGCCCTGGAAGTCGGTTCGGCCGCAGCTGCCGATGAGCAGTGCGTCGCCGGTGAAGATGCGGTCGTGCCACTGGTAGGTGACGCAGCCCGGGGTGTGACCCGGGGTGGGGATGACGCGGATCACCTGGTTGCCGAAGACGATGGTGTCGCCGTCGCCGAGCAGGCGATCGGCGCAGCCGGCGGCGCCGGCACGGCCCATGGCGCTGCGGGCGCCGGTGAGTTCGCACAGACCGGCTGAGCCGGTGATGTGATCGGCATGGATGTGGGTTTCGAGCACCCAGTCGAGCTGCAGCTCCTGCTCCTGCAGGAAGCTGAGGTAGGCGCCCAGGTGGGCCTTGACGGAGTCGATGATGACGGCGTCACCGGTGACGGGGTCGGCAAGGAGGTAGGTCAGCGTCGAACTGGCGTCGTCGAAGAACTGGCGGAACAGAATCATGAGTTTTGCGCCATTAAGGGGATTGCTTCGATTCTAGCTTTAACTTGGGCTCCTTGGGCGCGGCCTGGAGCAGGATGAGTGCATCAAGGCCGCCTCCGGCGCGGGGAGTCAGCTGGAATTCGCCAAACTGTCCACGAATGATCCGATCCACGATGGCGAGGCCGAGGCCCGAGCCCTTGGTATTGCTCCGGGCGGCCTCAAGGCGCGTGAATGGGCGCTTGACCCGCTCGGTTTCGGAAGCCGGGATGCCGGGGCCACGGTCGAGCACGTGAAGCACCGGTCGGCCGTCGATAACGCCGGTATCAAGTTCGGGGGGCCCGCCTGCATAGTTGAGCGCGTTCTCGATCAGGTTGGTGACAGCCCTGCGCAGGGCCTGGGGCCTTGCCAGCGCTGGGGGCGCACTGCTGCGCTGCACGGCGATCGAGAAGCCGCGCCGCGCATACATGCCAGCGAGTTCCTCGGCGAGTTCGCCCAGGTCCACCGCCGAGAGCGCTTCACCACCGTCGATGCGGGAGAATTCCAGGAACTGGCCGATGATCCGGTCCATGTCCTCGATGTCGGAAACCATCGCGTCCACCTCGGCCGGATCGGCGCCGCACATCTCGACGCCCAGACGCAGGCGGGCCAGCGGCGTGCGCAGGTCGTGCGAGACGCCGGCGAGGATCAGCGCCCGATCGGCGTCGAGCTGCTGCAGGTCATTGGACATCTGGTTGAAGGCGTGGGCGAGGTCGGCGACTTCGGCGGGGCCCCGCTCGGAGAGCCGCGGCGGGATCTCGCCCCGGCCGACGGTGCGGGCAGCCGCGGCCATCGCGCGCAGCGGACGGTTCAGACGCGAGACGATCATGTAGGCGCCGAGCATCGCCAGGCTGAGCGCTGCCAGGCCCCACCACATCCACTCGCGGGCGTGGGGCCGGATGATCCGTTCGGCGGGCATCATCACCCAGAAGTCATTGCGTTCGGCCGGCTCGTCAGCTTCGATCCGGAAGCTCACCCAGAAGCCGGGCAGTCCTTCCCACGATGAGGCGAAGCGGGTTTCGGCGCCCAGCTGCAGGCGCACGTCGGTCATCACCTGACGCAGCACGGCGGTGTCTTCAAGCGGGGTGGTCTTGTCCTGGGGCTCGGCCGGGTAGATGCGGATGCCCTCGAGGGTGGCCAGATCCAGCAGCAGATCCTTGCGCAGCGCCGGATCGGCGTTGAGCAGCGCGGTGCGGGTGAGGTTGATGATGCTGACGACCGTCTGGGCCGTTTGCCTGGCGCGGTTCTGCTGGTCGAAGTGGCTGAAGATGACGGACCACACCGTGACGGAGGCGAGCATCAGCACCGCCACCAGCAGGAAGATTCGCCACAGCAGCGAGCCGGGCAGGAGGGCGCGGGGGTGAAGCGGTGACACGGATGGGCGTTATTGGGCGGTGTGCTTGTTGCCGTCCGGCACGAAGACGTAGCCGAAGCCCCACACCGTCTGGATGTAGCGGGGCTTGCCGGGGTCTTCCTCGATCAGCTTGCGCAGGCGCGAGATCTGCACGTCGATGGAGCGGTCGAAGACGTCGTACTCGCGGCCCCGGGCGAGCTCCATCAGGCGGTCGCGCGACAGCGGCTGGCGCGGATGCTGGAGCAGCACCTTGAGCAGCGCGAATTCGCCGGTGGTGAGCAGGGTTTCCTCGCCGTTGCGGACCAGCACGCGGGTGCCCAGCTGCACCACGATCTGGCCGAAGCGCACGTCTTCGTCCTCGGTGGCCGGCGCGCCCGGCGGGGTTTGCGGCTGGCGGCGCAGCACCGCGTGGATGCGCGCAACGAGTTCGCGGGGGTTGAAGGGCTTGGGCAGGTAGTCGTCGGCGCCCATCTCGAGGCCGACGATGCGGTCCACGTCGTCGCCCTTGGCGGTGAGCATCACGATGGGGATCGGGTTGTTGGTGCCGCGCAGGCGCCGGCAGATCGACAGGCCGTCCTCGCCGGGAAGCATCAGGTCGAGGACCAGCAGGTCGAAATGCTCGCGCAGCAACGCGCGATCCATCTGGGCTGCGTCGCTCACCGTCTTGACGGCAAAGCCCTGGTCGCTCAGATAGCGCTTGAGCAGATCCCGGAGGCGGAGGTCGTCATCGACGACCAGAATGCGGTAGCTCTCTTTTTCCATGAACCGAATCCTAGCGCCTCGCCCGTCCGGCCGCCAGACGGGCAGGCTAGGGCGGGTAAGCAAACGTAAGCCGTGATGAGGGTCTAACATCCTCTTACAAAGGTTGATTTCATTCGCCGGAGGGGCTGCCAGAATCCAATCGGTCAGGTTAGGATTCAGCCCATGAAACGTCGGAAGACATTGTCGAAACTGCGCGTACTCGGCCTCCTGGTGGCGGGCACCGTCGGGCTGGGCGCGGGCAGCACCGCTTCGGCCGAGGGTGTCGAGCGGGCGGGGGCGTGGTTGCGTTCCTATGCCGGCCCCTACGACCGGCAGGGGCAGATTCGTGACGCGCAAGGGCTCGTGCCGGATGCCCAGCAGCGTCGTCCGGATGTGGAAGACAGCCGCAATCCGCGGCGCTGGTCGTCGGAGGAGCGCCGTCAGCTGCGCCACGACGTCCACGAAGCCGGCCGTGATGTTTACGGCCCGATGCGTCGGCGCGACTGAACTTCGATCGCGCAACGCAGCCGCGGTTCGCCGTCCCGGAAACGGTAGAATGCGCGGGCCATGAAAATCCTCGCCATCGAAACCTCCACCGAAACCGCTTCCGTCGCCCTGCTCGACGGTGAACGCCTCAGCGAGCGGTCGGTTGCCGGTCGCCCCGGCCACTCCGAAACCATCCTCCCCGAAATCCTCGGCCTCCTTGCCGATGCTGGCGCTCGGCTGGCCGATCTGGACGCCATTGCCTTTGGCGCCGGCCCCGGCGCCTTCACCGGGCTGCGGCTTGCCTGCGGCGTGGTGCAGGGGCTGGCGATGGGGGCTGGCAAGCCGGTGATCCCGGTGGGCACGCTGGAGGCACTGGCGAGCCAGTGCGCGGATGAGTCCGGGGCAATCTTCGTTGCCGTGGATGCGCGGATGTCCGAGGTTTACTTTGCCGCCTACGAGCGCCGGGATGGCCAGCTGGTCGAGCGCATGGCGCCCGCCTGTGCGGCGCCGGGCGACGTGCGGCTGCCTGCAGAAGGCGAATGGTTCGGTTTTGGCTCGGCCTTCAAGGCCTATGGCGACACCCTCGTGCCGGCGGTCGGCGAGCGCCTCACCGGCTTCGATGCCTCACCGGTGCCGCTCGCCTCAAGCGTCGCCCGGCTGGCCGCGGTGCGTCTTGCCCGCGGCGAGACCATCGACGCGGCGCTGGCGGCACCTCTTTACGTGCGCGACAAGGTGGCGATGACCACGGCCGAGCGTCTCGCCCGCGGTGGCAAGGCATGAGCGTTGGCGATTTCCGCTTCGTGCCGATGCAGGAATCTGACCTGGCCTGGGTTGCCGCCCAGGATCGCCTGCTGTACCCGTTTCCGTGGTCGGAAGGCAACTTCTCCGATTCCATGTCGGCCGGTTACAGCTGCTGGATGATGCTCGATGGCTCGGCGCCGGTGGGTTACGCCGTGCTGATGGGGGTGATCGACGAAGCCCACATCCTCAACATCAGCGTCGTGGCCGATCGTCAGCGGGGCGGGCTTGGCCGGCGGCTCCTCGATCATCTGGCCAGCACCGCCCGCGACGCGGGCGCGACCCAGCTGTTTCTTGAGGTGCGCCCGTCCAACACTGCGGCGCTGGCGCTCTACGCGCGCGCTGGTTTCGAGACCATCGGGCGCCGCAAGGGCTACTACCCGGCGGCAGGCGGCCGCGAGGACGCGCTGGTGATGAGGTTGCCCCTGTGAATCGTCGCCGCGACGCGATCCTCCGGGAGATGGGGCTGGCGCCCCTTTGGCGGCTGCGCGGGGCCGAACCGGTCAAGGAAGCACAACCCGAATCGCCCGAGCAGGTGCCCGAGCCGACCCCCGAGCCGGCTGTCGCGGTACCCGTTGCCGCACCGGCTCCGGCATCCAGGCCGGTGCCGCTGGCGCGGTTTGCCCCGCCCGTCGCGGTGCCTGCCGACGCACCCGCCGAAGCGCCGGCGCGACGTGCAACGCCTGCCGGCGATATCGCCGGGTTGGGCTGGGATGATCTCGAAGCGCGCATCCGCGAGTGTGACGCCTGCGCCCTGTGCAAGCGCCGCAAGCAGGCCGTGCCCGGCGTGGGCGACCGGCAGGCGGACTGGCTTTTCGTGGGCGAGGGGCCGGGCGCCGAGGAAGACGAGCGGGGCGAACCCTTTGTCGGCCAGGCGGGCCGGCTGCTCGACAACATGCTGGCGAGCATTGGCCTCGCGCGGGGCAACGACGTGTACATCGGCAACGCGGTCAAGTGCCGTCCGCCCAACAACCGCACGCCGGAAACCGACGAGCTTGCGGCGTGCTTCCCGTATCTCGAGCGCCAGATCGCGCTGATCAAGCCGCGGCTGATCGTCGCCCTCGGCCGTCCGGCGGCCCAGGCGCTGCTGAACCAGGAAGTCCGCATCGCTGCCGCGCGGGGCAAGCTGTTCGAGTTCGGCGGCATCCCGGTGGTGGTCACCTACCACCCGGCGTATCTGCTGCGTAATCTGGCTGACAAGGCCAAGGCCTGGGAAGACCTGTGCTTTGCCCGGGCGACGATGAAACGTCTGAAGGCCGATGCAGTCTGATTGCAAGATTTGATGGCGTCGGATGGGTGGCGCCTCGGGTTTATCCCGAGTCGCTAGAATGGTTGATTGAGCTTTGGCTTCAGACTTTTTTTCTGACGAGGACACACCATGCGTATCAAGCTTTTCCTGTCGATGATCCTCTCGCTGCTGCTCCTGTCGGGCTGCGGCTACAACCAGATCCAGATCAACGACGAGCAGGTCAATGCGTCCTGGTCCGAGGTGCTCAACCAGTACAAGCGTCGGGCCGATCTGATCCCGAACCTCGTGCAGGTCGTCCAGGGCTACGCCGCCCACGAAAAGGAAGTCCTGACCCAGGTGACCGAAGCCCGCGCCAACGTGGCCGGCATGAAGGTGACGCCGGAGCTGGTGAATGATCCGGAGGCCATGGCCAGGTTCCAGAAGGCCCAGGGCGATCTCTCCGGTGCGCTGTCGCGCCTGTTGGTGGTGACCGAGAACTACCCCAACCTCAAGGCCGACGCGAACTTCCGCGATCTGCAGGCCCAGCTCGAAGGCACCGAGAACCGCATCACCGTGGCCCGCAACCGCTACATCAAGGCGGTGCAGGATTACAACGTGACGGTGCGCACCTTCCCCAACAACCTCACCGCGATGGTGGTCGGCGCCAAGACGAAGGCCAATTTCTCGGTGGAGAACGAAGCCACCATCAGCGAAGTGCCCAAGATCAACTTCGGCGCACCTGCGGCTCCGGCCAAGCCGGCTGGCCAGTAAGCCCGGCAAGGGGTATTCCGCCGTGGCGCTGGCGCGCGTGATCGGACTGCTGGTCGGGTTGTGGCTCGGATTTTTCGGGCTGGCCTTTGCCCAGGAGCTGCAGCCGGTTCCGGCGCTCAGCGCCCATGTCACCGACACCGTCGGCCTGCTGCCCGCAGACCGTCGGCAGGCGCTGGAGGCGCAGCTTGTCCAGCTGGAAAAGGACAAGGGCGCCCAGCTGGCGGTGCTCATTGTTTCCACCACCCAGCCCGAGCCCATCGAGTCCTACGCCCTGCGCGTGGCGGAAGCCTGGCGGCTGGGGCGCAAGGGCGTCGACGACGGCGTGCTCTTCGTTGTCGCCCGGGACGACCGGCGGATGCGCGTGGAGGTTGGCTACGGGCTGGAAGGCGCGGTGCCCGATGCCATCGCCAAGCGGATCATCGCCGAGGTGGTGGCGCCGCGTTTCAAGGCCGGGGATTTCCCGGGCGGTATCGAGGCCGGCGTTGCGGCGTTGATCGGCCGGATCAATGGCGAGGCGTTGCCGGCGCCCACGCCCAATGCTGGCGCCGATGACCAGCAGATGGGGCTGGAAGAGGCGCTGGTGCTCGGGATCATCTTCACGTTGGTCGTGGGTAGCGTGCTGAAGGCCGTCTTCGGCCGTCTGCTGGGCTCGACCATCGCGGCGGGGATCGTCGGCGTCGGTGCCTGGATGCTGACCAGCGTGCTGCTGGTGGGGGCGGCAGGCGCGGTGCTGGCGTTCATCTTTTCGCTGGTTGCCGGTAGCGGGGGCGCCGGGCGTATTGGCGGCGGGCCGACCATCGGTGGTGGTTTCGGCGGCGGATTCGGTGGTGGCCGTGGCGGCGGTGGTGGCTGGTCGGGCGGCGGTGGCGGTTTTGGCGGCGGCGGCGCGTCGGGAGGCTGGTGATGCGGATCGGACGCGTTGTTCGTCATCTTTTCACCCCGTCGTGGGTGCTTGGTCGGACCTTCACGCCGCGGGTGATGGCTGCCATCGACGCGGCGGTCGCGGCGTCGGAAGTGCGCCACCGGGGCGAGATCCGCTTTGCCGTCGAGGCGGGGCTGGATCTGCCTGAGCTCATGCGCGACGTCACGGCCCGGGAGCGGGCGGTGGAAGTGTTCTCGCGCCTTCGGGTGTGGGATACCGAGGAGAACACCGGCGTGCTGATCTACGTGCAGTGGCTGGATCGTCGCGTCGAGATCGTCGCCGACCGCGGCATTGCCCGATGCGTGCCTCAGGCGGCCTGGGACGGGGTGTGCCGCACGATGGAATCGGCCTTCCGGGACGGGCGCTTTGGTGAGGGATCGGTGGAAGCGGTGCGCGCGGTGGGTGATCTGCTCGCGGGGCCTTTCCCGGCGCGGGCCGACAATCCCAACGAACTGCCGGATCGCCCGGTGCTGCTGTAAGGCTGCGGCCTTTAGCTGCTGCCCAGCAGGGGCGTCTGGCCGATGCTGAAATACAGCGATGCGCCGTTGCCCACTTCGCCTTCGGCCCACACCTCGCCACCGTGGCGGCGGACGATGCGGGCGACGGTGGCGAGCCCGATCCCCGTGCCGGGGAATTCCCGATCCGAATGCAGGCGCTGGAACGGCCGGAAGAGGTTTTCCCGGTAGCGCATGTCAAAGCCTGCGCCGTTGTCGCGCACCACGAAGGCTTCAAAGCCCTCGTGCACCGTGGCCTCGAAGCGGATCTCCGGGTGTTCGACCCGACCGGTGAACTTCCAGGCATTGCCCAGCAGGTTTTCGAGCACGGTGCGCATCAGGCTCGGGTCGCCCTCGACCTGCAGGTTGGGGGCGATGTCGATGAGCACCTCGCGGTTGGGCTCCTGCTGGCGGAGTTCCTCGCAGATGACCTGGGCGAGCTGGGTGAGATCCACCGGCCGGCGTTCGAGCTCCTTCCGGCTGACCCGCGACAGGGTGAGCAGGTCGTCGATGAGCTGGCCCATGCGATGCACGGCGGCGCGGACGCGGCGCAGCAGCTCCTTGGCTTCCTCGTCGAGCTTGTCGCCGTAGTCGGAGCCGAGGATGGCGCTGTAGCCTTCGATGGCGCGCAGGGGCGCCCGCAAGTCGTGGGACACCGAATAGCTGAAGCTCTCGAGCTCGTTGAGGGCGGCGCTGAGCTGCGACGTGCGCTCGGCCACCCGGCGTTCGAGTTCGGTGTTGAGGCGCTTGATGGCGCGCTCGGCAAACTTGCGCTCGGTGAGATCGGTGCCGACGCCGACGATGTGCGGCCTGCCGTCGAGGATGACCCGCCGGCCCACCACCAGGAAGGGCACGGGCTCGCGGTCAACCCGGCGGAGCATGACCTCGGCCGAGGCTTCGCCGGAGATCAGCGCGGATTCGATGCGATGGGCCATCACCGGCTCCTGCTCGGGGATGACCAGGCTCTCGGCTTCGGCGTTCTGGAGTTCGGTGTCGGGCAGGCCGGTGAGTTCGCTGACAAAACGGTTCCACAGCACCAGCCGGCCCTGCTGGTCGAACAGGAAGAAGGGCGCCGGCAGGCTGTCGATCAGGCCGCGGGAGAAGTCGCGCTCGGCCTTGAGCTGTTCTTCGGCGAGCTTGCGGGCGGTGATGTCGCCGATCGAGCCGACGATGCGCACCGCGCGACCCTGCTGGTTGCGGTGGGCGAGGCCGCGGGCCAGCACCCAGTGGAACTTGCCGTCCTTGTCGGCGATCCGGTATTCGGATTCGAAGTGGTCGGTCTCGCCGCGCAGGTGGGCGATCACGTCGGCCCGGTAGCGGGCGCGGTCGTCCGGGTGGATCAGCTTGAGCCATTCCTCGCCGGTGGTGCGCAGGGTGTCGCTCTTGAGGCCCAGCAGCGACAGCAGGCGCGACGACAGGTACAGGTGGCGGGTGTTCGGGTCCCAGTCCCACAGGCCTTCGTTGGTGCCGCGCTGGGCGAGGACGTAGCGTTCCTTGGTGTCGCGCAGCTGCTCCTCGGCCTCGAGGTAGGCGGTGCGGTCCTCGACGATGCCGACACCGCCGAAGATCACGGCGCCGGTGGCGTCGAATTCGGGCGCGACGCGGATCGACAGGATATGAACGTCGGTGGACAGCGGGGTGACGAAGGGGCCGTCGTAGGCGCCGCGCTGGCCGGCAAGGGCGCGCTGGAGGATCGACAGGATGGCTTCGTCGCCCAGGGAGTGGAGATCGACGCTCTGCAGTTGCTCGGGGGTGGAGTGCAGGATTTCGGCCAGCCGGCCGTTGCAGTAGCTGATCTGCAGGTCGCTGCCGTAGCGGAAGATGCCGACCGGGCTGTTCTCGACCAGCGCCTGGTAGCGTGCCTGCTGCTCGGCGATGGCCTTGCGGGCCTGGCGATCGGCGGTCTGGTCACGGATCACCAGCACTTCGCCCAGGCTGGCGTCGCCGGCCTCGTGGGGCGCAACGCGGATGGGGGCGCTGCTGTGCGCGATCGGGTGGCGTTCGTCGCGCCGGTTGATGAGCAGGGTCTGGCCGTCGGCGTCGTCCTCGATGCGGAAGACCGTGGTGAGGTGCTGGTCGCGGGCCTCGTCTTCGCTCCAGCCGGTGAGCGCCTCGGCCACCGGGTTCATGAGGGTGATGCGGTTCTGCAGATCGGTGGCGATCACCGCTTCACCGATGCTGCGCAGGGTGACCTGGAGGTATTCGTGGGTGGCGCGTTCGGCGGTGTGGTCGCTGGCGTTGCCGACGATGGCCTTGAGGCTGCCGTCGGGGTTGCGCAGCAGCGTCATGGCGTCGCGCACCCACAGGGTTTCACCGGTGGCTGCATCGAGGCGGTATTCAAGGGTGATGCCCAGTGGGTCTGTTCCGGGCGTCTTGAGGGCTTCGTTGATCCGCGCCCAGATGCGCCCCAGGTCGTCGGTGGGCATGCGGCGGGCGAAGTGATGCCAGCCTCCGGGCGCGCACAGCACGTCGGTTGCTGCGCCAAGCCAGCGCTCGGCGCAGTCCGAGATGTAGTCGTAGCACTCGTGGGTGGGGTTGAAGCGGTAGAGCAGGTGCCGGACGTCCCTGAGCGCCTCGCGGAACAGGGCGTCGGGATTGGCAGGAGGCGCTTGGGTGCCGAACTGGGCGGGCTGCGGCGGGGTGGCGCCGACCAGCGGCTGGACAGCGGCGGGGCTGGGGGTGTCCCTGGCCGGGGTGCGCAGGACGAACAGCAGGACGGCGGTGATGCCGATCAGGATTCCGCTGGCGTGGCTCGACAGGCTGGTGGGCAGGAGATGCTCGGCCAGCGTCATCAGCACGACCGCCGCCACCGCATAGAGCGTCGCCAGCACGGCCGGATGGGCACGCAGCAGCGCTCCGCCGGCCGGGCTGGCCGACGACGGAGGGACGGGAGGCGTGGCGGGCGAGTCGAGCATCGGTTCGCGGCCCGGGTCGGAAATCATGAAACCTTTCTTGTCGGGGGTGCCGTCATCGCTGTCAGGGCGGGAGTTTCCACGTTGGTGCTTTAAAATCTGTCTTTTCTGATCCAAAAGCCGGTTTGAGCCTTACCATGACCACTTCATGTCCCGAAGCGGACGCCAGATTCATGCGCCTCGCCCTCGATCTTGCCGAGGAGGCCGGTCGCGCCGGCGAGGTGCCGGTCGGCGCGGTGATCGTCGCGCCCGACGGGCAGATCGTCGGCCGCGGTTTCAATCAGCCGATCGGGCGGCACGACCCCACCGCCCACGCCGAAGTGATGGCGCTGCGCGATGCGGCCGCCACGCTGGCCAATTACCGCATGCCCGGCTGCACACTTTACGTCACGCTTGAACCATGTGTCATGTGTGCCGGAGCGATTATGCATGCTCGGATCGCTCGCGTGGTCTTTGGTGCGCGCGACCCCAAAACGGGTGTCGCTGGTAGCGTAATCGATCTTTTCGGCGAGACACGCCTAAACCATCACGCCGAGGTGGCCGGAGGCGTGCTTGCCGACACCTGCGGCGGACTTTTGTCCGGTTTTTTTGCCGCCCGACGCAAGAAACCGGCCGGAGCGCCCCCCTCGTGCTGATCCGAATCCACATCCCCACCCAGACCCTCGAGCTCATCGGCGACGATGGTGCGTGCATACGGCGCTATCTGGTCTCCACCGCAAAAAATGGCCCGGGTGAGCAGACCGGCAGCCACCGCACGCCCCGCGGGCGGCATGTGGTGCGGGCCAGGATCGGCGCCGGCCAGCCCATCGGGGCGGCCTTCCGCGGCCGGCGCCCGACCGGCGAAGTATGGACGCCCGAAGTGGGCGCGCAGATGCCCGAGCGGGACTGGATCCTCACCCGCATCCTGTGGCTGTCGGGCAAGGAGCCGGGCGTGAATCGCCTCGGCGACGTGGACACCATGCGCCGCTACATCTACATCCACGGCACGCCGGACACCGAGCCGATGGGCGTGCCGCTTTCCATCGGCTGCGTGCGCATGCGCAATCGCGAGGTGGCCGAGCTGTTCGATCTGGTGCCGGCCGGCACGCCGGTGGAGATCCTGGCGTGAGCACGGCGTTGACGGTCCGGCTGGGGAGCTGGAACGAATTGTCTGCCCAGGCGTCGCCGATCCGCTTCACGGTTTTTGTGGACGAGCAGAAGGTGCCGGTCGAGCTGGAGCTGGACGAGTTCGATCCGCTGTCGTGCCACGCCCTGGCGCTGGCGGGCGATGAAGCCATCGGCACCGGCCGGCTCTTGCCCGACGGCCACATCGGGCGGATGGCTGTGCTGGCCGGCTGGCGCGGTCGGGGTGTGGGCGCGCTGCTGTTGCAGGCGCTGATCGACGAGGCGCAGCGGCGCGGGATGACGCGGGTGGTGCTCAACGCCCAGACCCACGCGCTGGGCTTTTACGCGCGCTTCGGTTTCGTGCCGGAAGGTGAGGAGTACGAGGAAGCCGGCTTGCCCCACCGGACGATGAGCCTCAGCCTCTGAGTTGCCCGTTTCAAATAAAACAGATTATGTTTTAAATACAACGCCTCTGGTGGGGCTTCAGGCCGCGCCCAGTTGGGCAGGCTTGCGGCGCAGATGGGCGTGGAACCACTCGGCGGCCAGGGTGGCGGCGTCGTCGAGGGCGCCGGGTTCGCGGAAGAACTCGTCGGTGCCGGCGATCGAGCGCCACGTCTTGCGGCCGCCGATCAGGTCGAAGGCCTGGCGTACGTTGGGCAGGTTCTCGTCGTGGCTGCCGACGATCATCAGGGTCGGGCAGGCCACCTGGCGCAGCGGCGTGATGCCGGCGAGGCCCGGCCGTCCGCCACGGCACACGAAGGCGCCGATCATCTCGGGCTCGCGGGCGATGGCGCGGATGGCGGCGGCGCTGCCGGTGCCGCTGGCTACCAGGCCAATGGGCAGATCGGTCAGCGGCGGCTGGTGGCGCAGCCATTCAAACAGCGCGTTGATGCGCTGGCCCAGGAGCGGCGTGTTGTAGCGGGTGTCCGGGTCGCGGTTTTCTTCGTAGCGGGTGAGCAGGTCGAAGATCAGCGTCGAGAAGCCGGCGTCCTGCAGGCGCTGGGCGAAGTGGGCTTCGCGGGATTCCCGGTGGTTGCCCACGGCGGTCTGGGCGATGACGATCAGCCCGGCGCTGTCCGGCGCGTGGGCCTGGAGCGCTTCCAGCCAGACGGGGCCGGCCGGGATGCTGAGTTCGGTGTGGCGCAGTTTCATCATGGGCGGGACGATCGCATGGGCCCTTGCCGGTGGACAAGGGAATGCGTCACCCGTTCTGGGCGTGGATGTGCACTGGTACACGGCGCGGCCCGAAAGCGCCGCGGAATTCGGCAAAACGCCCGGCGAGCGGCGTGCCGCAGCCAGTGCAGGCGCCGTGGGCGTCGAGCCGGTAGGTGCCGATGGCGTACCAGTCGCGCTCGATGACCACCTGGCCGCAGCCGGGGCAGTAGGTTGAACTGCCGTCGGGGTCATGCACGTTGCCGGTGTAAACATGATGCAGGCCGGCGTCCCGGGCGATGCGCCGGGCGCGGGTGAGGGTGGCGGGCGGCGTGGCGGGGATCTGGTCGAGCTTGTAGTCCGGGTGGAAGGCGGTGAAGTGCAGCGGCACATCCGGCCCCAGCTCGGTGGCGATCCACTGGCTGAGCTGGGTGAGCTCGGTGTCGGAATCGTTGAGGCCGGGGATCAGCAAGGTGGTGATTTCGACCCACACGTCGGTGTCGTGGTGGAGCCAGGCGAGGGTGTCGAGCACCGGCGTGAGGTGCGCGCCGCACTGGTGGACGTAGAAATCATCGGCGAAGGCCTTGAGATCGACGTTGGCGGCGTCCATCACCGCGAAGAAATCGCGCCGGGCGTCCGGGTGGATGTAGCCGGCGGTGACCGCCACGTTGGCGATGCCCTGCGCGCGGCAGGCGAGGGCGGTGTCGATGGCGTACTCGGCGAAGATCACCGGGTCGTTGTAGGTGTAGGCGACGCTGCGGCAGTGGTGGCGGGCGGCGGCATTGGCGATGTCGGCCGGGCCGGCGGTGTCCATCAACCGGTCCATGTCGCGGCTCTTGGAGATGTCCCAGTTCTGGCAGAACTTGCAGGCGAGGTTGCAGCCGGCGGTGCCGAAGGACAGCACGCTGCTGCCCGGGTAGAAGTGGTTGAGGGGCTTCTTCTCGATGGGGTCGATGCAGAAGCCGGAGCTGCGCCCGTAGGTGGTGAGCACCATTTTTCCATCGACCATCTGGCGCACGAAGCAGGCGCCGCGTTGGCCTTCGTGGAGCCGGCAATCCCGCGGGCACAGGTCGCACTGGAGGCGGCCGTCGGGCAGCGGATGCCAGTAGCGGGCGGGATGGTCGGTCATGGCGTCACTCCGGGTTGTGCGATGCCTCGCGCCACTTCTGGACCTGATAGGTGGCGATCATCACGTTGGGCCCCCAGAAATCCACCGGCAGCCGGGCCTTCTGCTTGAGGGCGCCCATGAAGCTGGCCTTGTCGGGCAGCTGGTCCCACACCTGGGGCAGGAAGGTGGCCTTCTGGCAGCCGTTGAAGAAGATCACGCCGTCGATGCCCGGGCGGATCTGGGCGAGGGCGTCGGCTTCGTCGCGGAACTCGAGGAACTCGGGCTTGCTTAGGAGCGACACCTCGACGCGCACCTTGTCGAACTCGTCGGCTGACAGGGGCGGGAAGCGCGGGTCGGAGAAGGCTGCGGCGCGGGCGTTTTCGACCACATCGATGCCCAGCGCCCGGTGGGCGTTGAGGCTGCCGATGCAGCCGCGCAGCTCGCCATCGATGGTGAGGGTGACGAAGGTGGCGCCACGCTGGGCCAGCTGGGGATCATCGAAGGTCGCGGGGGCGGGCAGGTCGAGGGCGTCGGCGATGGCCTTGCGGGCCTGGCTGAGGAGGACGCGGCCGAGGGGGTTGTCAGTGCTGGGCATGGTTGCGGTCTTCGGCAAAGGCGACGGATGCGTAGCCGACCACCCGGTCGCGGTCGCCGGCGGTGTCGCCGGAGTTGCGCAGGTCGAGCAGATGCGGCGCCAGGTGATGGCGCTGGGCGGCGATCAGCAGCCCGTTGATGGCGCCGGCACCGCAGGCCTGCTCGCCGTCCAGGTTCGGGTCGAGCTGGTTGATCATCGCGAGGGTGGCCTTGTCGCGCCACTGGGCCTGGCGGTAGGGGTGGTAGTGGGACAGATCGGAGCTGATGATGATCAGCGTCTCGGGCCCGCCCCACAGGGTTTCGAGCAGCCGGGCGACGAGGTTCGGGTCCACCTGCCCGACGGCGATCGGCAGGATCTCGAAGTGATCGAGGGTGGATTGCAGGAAGGGCAGCTGGACTTCGATGGCGTGCTCGTCGGCGTGGGGGCGGTCATCCACCAGCACGCCGGGCAGCTCGCGGGCGGCGAGCCAGGCAGCGCGGTCGATGGCCACGGCGCCCAGGGGCGTGACGAAAGACTGGGCGGCGGGGACGGCCATCCCGCGCACCGCGACCCGGTGGGTCGGGCAGAGGATCAGCACCCGGCGGATCACGTCGCGGCGCAGGACGAGCTCGGCGTAGGCGCTGGCGGCCACTGCGCCGGAGTAGATGTAGCCCGCGTGGGGCACGATGATCGCCTTGGGCGAATGCACGACCTCGGCGGGCATCGCGCCGGCCAGATAACCCGATATCTGGGCGTGGAGACTGTGGGGGTCGGCCGGGTAGAACAGTCCGGCGACGGCGGGCAGACGCTGTGACGCTTGAGCCATGATTTCCTCTTGCCTTGAATGCTTTGGGCGAGCCTTGATCCCATTATAGGGAGGTGTGTGCCAACCATGCGATGCCGCTGGCGATTCCGGCCCCCACGGCCAGCATTCCGCCGACGACGCGCCGGCCAAGGATGCTGCCGCCAAGGGTGAAGGCGAGGGTCGACTTGAACGCCAGATTGGCCAGCATCGCCAGCAGGATCGCCACGGCGGCAGGCGCGGCGTCGAGCTTGCCCACGCTCAGCAGGCGCAGGGTGGACAGGGTGATGGCGTCCACGTCGGTGAGCCCGGAGACGAAGGCCAGCAGATAGAGGCCGCCCCGCCCGGCGATGTCCGACAGCCACGCCGCGCACAGCAGCACCCCGGCGTAGAGCAGCCCGAAGCCGAGGGCGGCGCGCAGTTCGGTAGGGTTGCGGGTTTCCGGTACCGGCAAGGCGCTCTGGCCCGCCAGCTGACGCCAGTTGAAGGCGATCACCACCCCGCCGATCAGAACCGCCATGCCGCAACCCACGACGAGCAGCGGCACCACCGACTGGGACAAGGCCCAGGCGATGCCGATGATGCGCACCACCATGATGAGGTTGGCGAGGAGGATGACGAGCGTGGCGGTGGGTGCCATCGCCGGGTTCTCCCGGGCGTGACGGGCGAACACCATTGTGGTGGCGGTGCTCGACACCAGCCCGCCCAGCAGCCCCAGGAGCGGCGCGCCGTAGCGGGCGCCCACGAAGCGCAGCGCCGCATAGCCGGCCAGGCTGACCCCGGCGATCAGCACCACCATCAGCCACACCTGATGCGGGTTGATCGCCTCGTAGGGCCCGAAGCCCTGGTTCGGGAGGATGGGCAGCACGATCAGCGACAGCACCGAGAACTGCAGGATCGAGCGCCAGTCCTGGGCGGTGAGCCGGGCCGCGACGCCGCGCAGCTCCGATTTGTAATAGAGCAGCATCGTCGAGCCCACCGCGGCCATCACCGCCAGCCGCCCGTGGCCCAGCCACACCATCGCGCCCAGGCTGTAGCACACCAGCAGGGCGATCACCGAGGTGGTGCCCGGGTCGTCGTCGGGCTCGGCCTGGTGGAGGTTGGCCGAGATGATCATCACCGCCACCAGCACGAAGCCGGCGACGATGAAGGCTGGCGTCGATAACAGTTCGGCCAGCAGCGCCGACAGGGCACCCAGCAGGCCGGTGAGGCCGAAGGTGCGCACGCCCGCCCGGGCGGCGGGCCGGCGTTCGCGCTCGAGACCCATCAACAGGCCGATGGCGGTGGCGAGGGCGAGGGCTTCGAGCTGGCGCGGTTCAAACGGCAGGGAGAACAGCATGGCGACCTCGGCGGGGGCGATGGTTCATTTTGCGGCAGGAACGGCCCGAGCTGAAGCCCGGAATCAAGCCCTGATGCGGTTTTCCGGCACGGTGGCGGGCCTGGCCGGGCGGCCGGGGCGGCAGTTGAGGTTAAAATGCGCCGATGCGAACCCACACCAGCCGTTGCTTCGCCATCGTGCCCGCCGCCGGAAGCGGCAGCCGGATGAAGAGCGAACACCCCAAACAGTATCTTCCCCTGCTCGGCGAACCCCTGATCCGTCACACCCTCGGCGTGCTGTGCGCCTCGCCGGTGATCGACCGGGTTTATGTGGTGCTGTCGGTGGGCGACCAGGAATGGGACCGCCACGACTGGCGGCCGTTCGGCGATCGCCTGGTGCCGCTGTTCTGTGGCGGCGTGTCCCGGGCCGAGAGCGTGCTCAACGGCCTGCGCGCCATCGCCGAGCACACCGCCGAATCCGACTGGATCCTGGTGCACGACGCCGCCCGCCCGTGCCTCGCGCCCTGGCACATCGAAACCCTGGTGCATGAGCTCATCCACGACGAGGTGGGCGGCATCCTGGCGGTGCCGGTGGCCGACACCCTGAAGCGCGAGGACAGCACCCACCGCATCGCCGATACCGTTGCGCGGGACGGCCTGTGGCAGGCCCAGACGCCCCAGATGTTCCGCTACGTGATGCTCAAGCGCGCCCTCGAGAGCGCCCGCCACGTGACCGACGAGGCCAGCGCCATCGAGGCCATGGGCCTGCGTCCGCGGCTGGTGCGGGGCGATCCGACCAATCTCAAAGTCACCTACCCCCTCGACCTGCATCTGGCCGAGTGGATCCTCCAGCATCGCGAGGGTAAAGAATGAATGTTCCGTTCCGCATCGGGCAGGGCTTTGATGTCCACGCCCTGGTTCCCGGCCGCCCGCTGATCATCGGCGGCGTGACGATTCCCTACGCCCGCGGCCTGCTCGGCCATTCCGACGCCGACGTGCTGCTGCACACCATCACCGACGCCATCCTGGGTGCCGCTGGCCTGGGCGACATCGGCCGGCATTTCCCCGACACCGACCCGCGCTTCGAGGGCGCCGACTCCCGCGTGCTACTGCGTGAGGCGGCGGCCGCGGCCCGCGCCGCCGGCTGGCAGACGGTGAATGTGGACGCCACCGTGATCGCCCGCGCGCCGAAGATCCTGCCCTTTGTTCCGGCGATGATCGCCAACATCGCCGCCGATCTGGGCGCCCCGCCGGCAGCCATCAACGTGAAGGGCAAGACCACCGAGAAGCTCGGCTTCACCGGCCGCGGCGAGGGCATCGCGGCCCAGGCGGTGGCGCTGATGGCGCGGGTGGATGGCTGAAGCCAGCCGGCGGCTTTTCCTGGCCCTGTGGCCGGACGAAGCCGTCGCCTGCGCCCTGGATGCCGCCGGCCTCGACGCCCATCGCCTGTGTGGCGGGCGGCGGATGCGCCGCGACACCCTGCACCTCACGCTGGCCTTCATCGGCGATGTGCCCGAGGCGCGCCTGCCGGGCCTCGTCGAAGCGCTGGGGGCGGTGGCGGGGGAGGCCTTTCTGCTGCATCTCGACCAGTTGGGCTACTGGCGGCACAACCGGATCGTGTGGGCCGGCTGCACCGAGCGGCCGGCGGCCCTCGAAAGGCTGGTCGCGGATCTTCGCGGCAGTCTCGCCGCGCTGGGCCTGCCGGCGGACGCCACGCCCTTCGTGCCCCACGTGAGCCTGCTCCGCAAGGCTGCCCAGGCCGCGGCCTTGCCGGCCCTCGGGCCGGTCGCCTGGCCGGTGGCCGGGTTCGCGTTGATGGAGTCGTGCCGGTCGGATGCCGGCGCGCACTACCGGCGCCTGGCGGGCTGGCGGCTGGGAGCGGTCTAGCAGCCGCTGCGCCGCCGCCCGCGCAACCCGATCCCGGCCAGCCCCAGCGCGCCGAGGGCCAGGCCAAGGGCCGGGGGTTCCGGGATCGCCCGGGCCGTCGCGTCCCGGGCCGTGATCACCGGCGCCGCGAGCAGGGCCAGCGGCTCTTCGGTGCTCTCGGCCGGCGTCGCACCGCGCGCTGCAGCCGTGAGGACGGCAACCGGATCTTCGCTGCCCTGGAACACCTGCGGGCTGCCGGGGATGCCGGCGCCACCGGCCGGGCTTTCGTTGCCTTGTGGGTGGCCAGATAGGCTGCCGGAGGGGCTGCCGGAGGGGCTGCCGGAGGAGCTGGCCGAGCTTCCGGCCGGGGGCGTGAAGGCGCTGCTGACGCCGGGCCGGCCGGGGTTCCAGGCGGCTTGGGGGGCGGTGATCCAGTCGTGCCCGTAGGGCCTGGCGCCTGCGGCGGCTATCGCCAGGCCGGCGGCCCAGTCGTCGGTGTGCTCGGGGCGGCTGCCGTCGCCCTGCGCGCCGGGCTGGGCGCCATGGGCGGCATTGCCGTGGGTTTGTGCCGGCCTGGGCTCCGGGGTGCCGGCGCGGCCAAAGAAGAGGGCGTCGGCGCCGTAGGCGAGGCTGTCCAGAGCCGGGTCGGCGCGGCGCCGTTGGGCGTCGGGCCTGGGCCTTGCCGTGGCTGGGCTGTGCGTGGCGGCTGTCGGGGCGTCGGCGCCATCATGGCGCCCGCTGGCCTGGCCAGCCAGGCTGCCGTCGATCCAGACCAGGGCCGAGACGAGGGTAAGCGGCACGACGGCGACGCTGGCGGCGGCGAAACGGGAGAAGAGGGCTTTGTGCATGATGCGCACCATTCCGGGGAGTGGTTCCGAGGATAGGCGCAAGGCCGGGGGCGCCGCGGGCACTGCCTCACGCTGGGGCGCTTGAATGCGGGTAAAAAGCGGGCGGATGTGACGGGCGTCGCATCCGCCCGCAAGCGCGGTGATCGCCCGGCGTGTGGTGCCGGGCGGCCGCGGAGGGAGGAAATGCTTGTCGAGCCCGGGCCCTTCCCGGGCCCGGCGGTTCCTGAGGTGCGTTGGCCCCTTGCGGGCCACTACCGTGGTGGTGGATTGCGGCAAACGCCCCGTGCGGCACGAGGTCGGGGGGCGCAGGCTCAGACCAGGATGCAGGACTCCAGGTGGCCGCACAGGGCCGGCTCGGGGGTTTTGGTGTAGTCCTTCTCGAGGCGGTCGCTCACCAGCTGGGCGGTGGGGCCGTCGAGGGTGGCATTGAGCATGCCCATGAAGGCGGGTGGGGCGACCAGGATGGCCCGGGCGAATTCGTTGCGGCTGCGCCCGAGGTAGAGCTCCTTGGCGAGGGCCTGGGCGAAGTTGCGGGCGGCGTTGAGCTTGGGCGGCGTTTGCTGCTCGCGGGAGCCGTGGCCGCTGGCGGAGGCCTGGAAGGCGCCAGCCTTGTCGGAGGACAGGTCGGCGTTCTTCATGCGGCTTTCGGGGTGAACCAGCTCCTTGATCAGCCTGAGCCCCTGCTTGGGCCCGAGGTTGGCGTACAGACGGGCGAGACTCGCGTTGGCGACCAGAATCCAGGTAATAGCCATGAAGTTCCTCTCCACTGTTTAGTCGGGAATGCCGGATGGCTCACTCACTTTAGACAGCGATCGGTCGACAAGCAAAGAAATGTGACATTCGTGCTAGGGCCCGCTTCCCGGTTCGGGTTCGAAGGCGGCCGGGTCCTGGCGGTAGTAGCGGGCGAGCTGTGCGTACACCGCCGGGTATTCGCCCCGCAGCAGGCGCGGCGTCTCGAAGAAGGCTTCGCTCATCACGGCGAAGAACTCGGACGGGTGCTCGGCGCCGTAGGGGTCGAGGGCGGTGTCCTCGCCGTCGTCCACCCGTCGGCAGAAGTCGTCGTAGGCGGGCTGGAAAGCGGCGGCCCAGGCGGCCGGCGGCATGTCGGAGGGGAGCGCGGGGTAGCCGTCGACCTCGCCGTTGCCCATGTCGAGCTTGTGGGCGAACTCGTGAATGACCACGTTGATGCCGGCCGGCGCGTCGCCACCGTCGAACCACGACAGCAGCACCGGGCCGCCTTCCCAGGCTTCGCCGAGCACCTCGTCGTGGTATTCGTGGGTGACGCCGTCTTCGTCGACGACGCTGCGGGGGATCACGAAATCGCCGGGGTACACCACGATGCCGACCCAGTCGGCGTAGGCGTCGAGGCCGATGTGGAGCACCGGCAGGCAGGCCTGCAGCGCGATCGAGAGCAGCATCTCGTCGCTGACGACGAGCCCGTGGGCGCCGTGAACTTGTTTTTCGGCAAGGAACTCGAGGGCCATGCGGCGCAGCATCGGGCGGTCTTCGGGCGGGCGCCAGGCCAGGAAGGGCAGGCTCTGCTCGACCTGTTGCCATTGGGCCGTTGAGACCGTCATGCGGTCGGCCTGGCGCCGGCGGCGCCAGCGGCGGAAGGCGGAAAACATGGGGGGTGGTCGCTTGTTGGAAGGGTGGGGTGCGGGCTTTCGATCACCGGCTTGCGATCAAGATCAAACGCCGGCAGGCGAGGCTATAGGATAATACGTGCATGGTTGCCGTTACTCATTCCCTTTCCGCCTCCGCTGCGTCGGCCCTCGATCTCCTCCGCGAGGGCCTCGCCCCCGATGATGCGGCCCGCGTCGAGCAGGCCCACGACTGGGCGCGCGGCCTGTATGGCGAGCGTGTGCTGGGCACCCGCGAGCCGACCTGGAGCCACGCCCTCGGGATGGCCCTGATCGCCGCCTCCCTGCGCCTCGACGCCGACACCCGCCTCGCGGCCCTGTGTTTTGCCGCGGGCGACGTGCTCAGCCACCCGGCCGACGAG
>JAKLLO010000296.1 GCA_023150095.1 Zoogloea sp.
GGTGTCGCCAGTACCTGGCGCCAGCCGATCACGGCGATCTGCTTGCCCACCGCCACGAGCGGCTGACCGCCGCAAGCGAGCTGCGCCACCGTGCGGTCGAACTCATGGTCCGGGAGGAACTGCGCGAGGTAATGGGCGCGGATCAGCCGGTAGACAGCCAGCTCCTTCGCGTCCATGGCCGACAGGTTGGCGGGCTCCAGCGTCGGGATGATGCCGTGGTGCGCCGTCACCTTGCCGTCGTTCCAGGCGCGCGAACGCTGGTTGCGGTCGAGCTGGCCGACTAAGGGTCGCAGGCTGGGATCGGTGGCGAGCAGTGCATCGAGCACCGTCGGCACTTCGGCAAGCATGCTTTCGGGCAAATATCCCGAGTCGCTGCGCGGATAGGTCGTCGCCTTGTGTGTCTCGTACAGCGCCTGCGCGATGTCGAGCGTCTCCTGCACCTCGAGGCCGAGCTGACGCGAACACACTTCCTGCAAGGTGCCCAGATCGAACGGCAGCGGTGGTGCCTCGCGCATGCGTTCGGTGTCCACCGACACGACCTGCGCATCGCGTACCGCGCGAAGGCGATCTGCAGCCTGCTGCGCCACCGTCTGTTGAAGGCAGCGATCCGCTGCATCCGTGCTGCCTTCGGGCGGCATCCAGCTCGCGGTGAAGGACTGGCCGGCATGGACAAGCAGCACATCCACGGTCCAATACGGCACGGAGACGAAGCGCGCGATCTCGCGATCACGATCCACGACCAACTTCAGCGTCGGCGTCTGCACGCGGCCCACCGACAACACGCCGGTATAGCCAGCCTGGCGCCCCAGCAGTGTGAACAAGCGGCTCAGGTTCATCCCGATCAGCCAGTCGGCGCGCGATCGGGCGAGTGCGGAGAAATACAGTGGCAGCGTCTCGGCGGACGGCTTGAGCGCCCCCAGCGCCTTGCGGATCGACGCATCGTTGAGCGCCGACAGCCAAAGGCGCTGAATCGGACCGCGGTAGCCGCATAGGTCGATGATCTCGCGGGCGATCATCTCGCCCTCGCGGTCGGCGTCGGTCGCAATAACCAGCTCGCCCGCCTTGGCCACGAGCTGCTGCACGAGCTTGAATTGCGCTGCGGTCGCCGCCTTGGGCTCGACACGCCAACGTTCAGGAAGAATGGGCAGTTGCTCGATGGCCCAGCGCTTGTATTGCTCGCCGTATCCTTCGGGCGGAACCGCCTCCACGAGATGACCGATGCACCAGGTCACGACGACACCTGCGCCGCTGTAGCAGCCATTGCTGCGTTGACCGGCGCCCAGCACACGGGCGATGTCCTTGCCCTGGGAGGGCTTCTCGCACAGGAAAACGCGCATGAAGCCCCCCGGGAAATGTGCGGTTCATCGGATGAGGGTCAGCATGGCGGGGCCAGGAGATGCCGGCAGCAAGGAAGTCGATTGGTGCGGACACCGCTTTGCGATTGGCAGGCGGTCCGTTGCTGCAGCGGTGCGGATAGACCGCGGGAGTTGGCACAGCAAGAGCGTCGTTTCGGGAGGGCGGCTGGAACTCCCTGGACAACCTTGGAGCTATCCCCTGGGGATAGCTCGCTGGTGCATCGCGGGCGTACGACGGTTGCTACAGCCGCCCTCTGGGGAGCGGCGATGGGCGAATTACTATCCGCCGACCGGCTTGGCACTGAGCGCCACCGACTCGATGCGGTATGGCAGGATGCCCACGCGCCGGGCCTCGACCTTGAACGTGACGCGCTCGTTCTCGTCGGCATCCTCCCACTCGTCGCGCACGGTGCGGCCCTCGACCAGCACCCGCATGCCCTTCTGGTACAGCGTCTTCCAGTGTTCGGCCTCGCGATGCCACAGTTCCACTGGCGCCCAGAAGCCGCCGCGATCTTCATAATCGCCGTCCTTCTTCGGGATCGGGTTGTCGAAATAGACGTTCAGTCGAAGCAGCCGGCGCGGCTCATCGTTGCCGTTCTGGAATTCGCGGTAGTCCGGCGCAGAACCGATGTTGCCCTCGCCGACGAAGTGCGTGCTCATGGTGACTCCTTGGTGGTGGATGGAACGGGCGCGGTATGCCCGTGGACACGGCGCAGGTAAGCCGCTTCGGCCTGCGCGGCCTTGCTGGCGCACGCCTGGGCTTGGCGAGCGATGCTGTGAGTCAGGCTGATCTGCATGTTCAGCACGATGCGCTGCAGCTCCATCGCGTACAGCTCGTCGATCAGCGCGGCCGGCGTCGCGGAGTTGGCCAGCAGTGCCTCCCACAACGCCACGCCCATTGAAGAACGGTCGAGATTGCGCCAGCGCAGGAAGGTCGTCCCTGCGCCAGTCGTCTGCTGGGCCAGTTGCACGCCGAGCAGGCTGAAGGGGTAGGCGCGCGCCTGGGGCAGCACGCGCCGCTGCGCCAGGCCAATCACGTCGTCGCGCAGCGCTGCGCACAGGCTGGCCCAGGTCTCCAGACTCC
>JAKLLO010000297.1 GCA_023150095.1 Zoogloea sp.
GGCGGTCGCAGCCTCTTCAAGCGTCGCAAGTTCTGCCGCTTCAGCGCAGAGAAGATCGAAGAGATCGACTACAAGGATGTGGACATCCTGAAGGACTTCATCACCGAAAACGCCAAGATCATGCCGGCTCGCATCACCGGTACCAAGTCTGGCTACCAGCGTCAGCTGTCCACCGCGATCAAGCGTGCCCGCTTCCTCGCGCTCCTGCCTTACACCGACCTGCACCAGTAATCCCGGAGAGACAGCATGCAAATCATTCTTTTGGACAAGGTTGTCAACCTGGGTGGTCTGGGCGATGTGGTCAAGGTCAAGGACGGCTATGCCCGTAACTTCCTGATCCCGCAAGGCAAGGCCAAGCGTGCCAACGCCGCCAACCTGGCCGAGTTCGAAGCTCGTCGTGCCGAGCTCGAGCGCATTGCTGCCGAGCAACTGGCTGCTGCCCAGGCTCAGGGCGAGAAGCTCGAAGGCCTGGCCGTCACCGTCAGCCGCAAGGCCGGTGTTGATGGTCGCCTGTTCGGCTCCGTCACCAACGCCGACATCGCCGAAGCCCTCAAGGGTCACGGTTTTGCCGTCGAGAAGTCTGCCGTCCGCATGCCGGAAGGCCCGCTGAAGGTTGTCGGCGAGTCGCAACTCGTCGTCGCCCTGCACACCGACGTGACTGCTACCATCACCGTTACGGTGGTCGGCGAGAACTGATCGGCTGGCGAGTACTCGCTTCGATCAAAAAGGGCTGCCTCGTGCAGCCCTTTTTGTTTTTAGTCCGGATTTTCCGGGTGTTTCGTTCTACTGATGGTCTATGCGCAAATCTCAAAATCATTCCGATGATCCCGTGATGTCGAATCTGCGCCTGCCTCCCCATTCGCTGGAGGCGGAGCAGTCCCTGCTGGGCGGCCTCCTGATCGACAACACCGTGTGGGACCGGGTTGGGGACGTCGTCAACGAGGCTGATTTCTACCGGGATGATCACCGCCGGATCTTCCGTCAGATCGCCCGCCTGATCGAGCTGGGCAAGCCGGCAGACGTGGTCACCGTCTTCGAGGCGCTCGAGAAGAACGGCGAGGCCGAGCACGTCGGTGGCCTGTCGTATCTGGGCGAGATCGCCAACAGCACGCCGTCGGCGGCCAACGTTCGGCGCTACGGCGAGATCATCCGCGAGCGCGCGATCCTGCGGAAGCTGGTGTCGGTGGGTGACGATATCGCCGCCAGTGCGCTGACGCCTTCCGGCAAGGACGCCAAGACGCTCCTCGATGAGGCGGAAGCCAAGGTGTTCGAGATTGCCGAAGCCGGTGCGCGTACCGTCAGTGGCTTCGTGCCGATCCAGCCGATCCTCGGCCAGGTGGTCGATCGCATCCAGGAGCTCTACGATCGCGATTCACCTGCAGGCATTACCGGCGTCGCCACCGGCCTGGCGGACCTCGACGACAAGACATCGGGCCTGCAGCCGTCAGACATGATCGTGCTGGCCGCGCGCCCCGGTATGGGCAAGACCTCGCTGGCGCTGAACATCGCCGAGCACGTGGCGATCGAAGGCGGGTTGCCGGTGGCGGTGTTCTCGATGGAGATGCCGGGCACACAGCTGGCGACCCGTTTTCTGTCGTCTGTCGGGCGCATTGATCAGCACAAGATCCGCTCGGGCAAGCTCAACGACGAGGAGTGGCAGCGCCTCACCTACGCGCTGGGCAAGCTCCATGAGGCGCCGATCTTCATCGACGAGACGCCAGGTCTCAACCCGACCGACTTGCGCGCACGTTGCCGCCGTCTGCATCGCCAGTGCGGCCGCCTCGGGTTGATCGTGATCGACTACCTCCAGCTGATGACATCACTGAAGGAGAGCGACAACCGCTCGGCCGAGCTGTCGGAGATCTCGCGATCGGTGAAGTCGCTGGCAAAGGAACTGCATGTGCCGATCATCGCACTCTCGCAGCTCAACCGAAGCCTGGAGCAGCGCCCCAACAAACGTCCGGTTGCATCGGACCTGCGGGAGTCCGGCGCCATCGAGCAGGACGCGGACATCATCATGTTCATCTACCGGGATGAGATCTATAACCCCGATTCGCCGGATAAGGGTATGGCCGAGCTGATCATCTCCAAGCACCGGAATGGCTCGACCGGCACCATTCCCATGACCTTCCTGGGTGAATTCACCCGCTTCGAAAACTATGCGGGTATGCGGATGAGTGGTGGCGGGGACGACTACTGACGTCTGTTTTGAATTAATTTCCCCAAACCCCTTGACGCATTCTGATAGTTCTTTATAATTCGGCCCTCTTCGCAGCGCAGTTGTTCAGCGCGGTGAAGGGGGAGGCAGGCCAGAGGATTGGTTGCTTCTGCGCAGTCAGGTGTTTTCAGCGAGGTTTAAAAAGATTTCGCGAAATGCTTGACAGGGTTTAAAAGCTCTGTATAATGCGCACCTCTTCGCTGCAGCGCGCAGCGGTT
>JAKLLO010000063.1 GCA_023150095.1 Zoogloea sp.
GGTGCTCATGCTATCCCAAGTCATCCATGCTTTCAGCGTAACGGAAACAATATCCCAGACGGCGAGAGACTGTCTTGAATCCAAAATTGCGTCGTGAGTGTCCGCTTCAGGAAGAAAGCCTCAAAGCCCGCTTCTGGCCGGTGGCGGGTGCCCAAGTGGGCGAAATCGACGCCACTTTGCTGACGTTCAAGATCAGATCTGAGCGGCTGGTTTGGGGCAAGCAATCCGGCGAGCCGGCTGTCTCAGGTCGGCCAAGTGCCGCCGCTCGCGAAGGACAGGTCTAGGGTTGCACGCTGCAATCTCGTGAGGTGTCTCACTCAGGCTCACGAGACGTCGTAGTCCGCCTCGCGCGAGCCGATCGCGAATTCCACTTCCATTTCCCGCGCGCCCTCGCAAGGCATCGGGTGGTAGACCTTGTGCAAGTCTCGCAGCAGAAGCAAACCGTTCTTGAGGACGAATCAGTTGACTGCAACATGTACGTAGGCCGTTTGCAGCAGTGCCCTTTATGCCGGATGCGTGCTACAGAATCAGCTCATCCCATTGACCATACCCACGGCGGGAGTAGGTCAGACCTACGAACCGAGCGCTAATTGCGCTCAGCAGAACCTCGTCGAGCGCGAGAAGCTAACGGCCAATGGAAGGTCTGCACCTTGCGGCGCCTACTGAGCTGGAAACGGCTGAGCCTCGTTGTGTCGAGGTGCCTTTGTCCTTCCCACTGGCAAGTCACCTGATTGCGGCAAGCTGACGGTACGTTCACACTGCCAGGGCAGTCCCAATCAATCAGCAAGAGTTCGCCTTGTCGTCTGCCGTCAAGATCTTCCAGGGCCGCTTCGGCCGCGTCGCCCTGCTCGACATGGACGCGCCCCTGGTCGGCCATGCGCATCACCACTGCCACATCCTGATCAAGGCCGGCGGCGCCGACAGCGCGTTCAGCGTGCGCGGCGAGCGCGCGCCGCTCACCGACGAGTCGGCCGTGCTGGTCAACGCCTGGGAGCATCACGCCTACGAGCACGCTGCGCCCCCGGGACAGCGCACGCTGATCCTGGCCTTATATATCGAGCCGAACTGGCTGGCGGAGCTGCAGCGCTCGCTCGCGCTGTCGGCCCATCCGCGCTTCTTCCCGCAGAAGTGCGTGGCGATCACGTCGCAGACCAAGCGCATCGCCGAGGAATTCGTGCTCGAGATGTGGTGGGCCGACGAGGTGTCGCCCGCGCGAATGGAGGAACTGCTCTTCAACCTCATCATCGCGGTGATCGAGAGCTACTCCGGCTGGCGCGACCTGGTCTCGCTGCTGCGCGCCAGACCGCCGGTGGCGATGGACCCGCGCGTGCGCCGTGCGATTGCGCTGATGCGGGAAGACATCGCGCACGAGCTCGACGTCGATGCACTGGCTGCGCGCAGCGGTCTGTCGCGGGCCCACTTCTTCACACTGTTCCAGCGCGACACGCAGGTCACGCCGCTGGTCTACGCCAATGTGCTGAGGTTCGAGGCGGCGGTGCAGCGCCTGTCGCGGGGGCAGGAGCCGGTCAGCGCGGTGGCGCACGAGCTGGGCTTCTCGGCGCCCGGCCACTTTGCGCGCTTCTTCCGGCAGCACCTGGGCATCACCCCGACGGACTATCGCCGCGCCGTCAACCTCTTCGAGCCGCCGGACGATGCCGGCCCCGGCCAGCCGCCGGTGATCTGACGTCGCAACGGGCCCCTCGCGGGCCCGTTGTCATTGCTGCCGTTCCGGGGCGTTGCTGCAAAGCAGCATGGAACTGGCCAGACCTTTTGGTCAGCGATCGGACGATCTGGATCTTCGCCAGACGTTTGCGTTCACGCCCTCCCGCTGCGCCTGTCGACACTGCGTCACACAGCAGAACGACAAGCAGGAGACAGGCTTGCACAGCGACCCGGGCCTTGCCAAGGCCCTGACCCCCCGTCACCTCGGGCAACCGATCGAGCGCCATGAAGATGCTGCGCTGCTGACCGGCCGAGGTCGCTATGCGGACGACCTGGGCGAGACGCCCGGCACGCTGCAGGCAGCCGTGCTGCGCAGCCCGCATGCGCATGCCGAGCTGCTGTCGGTCGACGCCACGGCCGCGCTGGCCATGCCGGGTGTGCGCGCCGTGCTGACCGGCGAGGACGTCAAGCGCTGGTCGCAGCCCTTCGTCGTGGGCGTGAAGGCGCCGATGCAGCACTGGGCGCTGGCGGTGGACCGCGTTCGCTACAGCGGCGAGCCTGTCGCGGTGGTGATCGCCGAAGACCGCTATCTGGCGGAGGACGCGCTCGATGCCATCCGCGTCGAGTACCGGGCGCTGCCCGCGACGGTGGATATCGCCGAGGCCAGCGAGGCCGGTGCGCCGGTGCTGCACGAAGCGGTGGGCAGCAACGTGGTCAACGAGCGCTTCTTCCGCTACGGCGATCCGGAGCAGGCCTTCGCGGGCGCTTCGCGCCGCGTTGCCCTCACCGTGCACTACCCGCGCAACAGCTGCACGCCGATCGAGTGCGGCGTCGTGGTGGCAGAGCACCAGCCCGAAGCCGACGGCGGCCACGGCTACGAGGTGCTGTCGAACTTCATGGGCCCGTTCTCGCTGCACTCGGTGATGTCGCTGGCCCTGGGCGTGCCGGCCAACAAGCTGCGTCACCGGGTGCCGCGCGACAGCGGCGGCAGCTTCGGCGTCAAGCAGGCCGTGCTGCCCTATGCGGTGCTGATGTGTCTGGCCTCGCGCAAGGCCGGCGCGCCGGTGAAGTGGGTGGAGGATCGGCTCGAGCACCTCAGCGCCGCCACCTCGGCCACGGCGCGGCTGACCCACATCACCGCCGCCCTCGACGGCGAGGGCCGCATCACCGCGCTCGACTGGGACCAGCGCGACGACGTCGGCGCCTACCTGCGTGCGCCGGAGCCGGCCACGTTCTACCGCATGCACGGCGCGCTCAGCGGCGCCTACGACATCCCGAACCTCGCCGTTCGCAACCGCGTGGTCGTCACAAACAAGACGCCCACCGGGCTGGTGCGCGGTTTCGGCGGGCCGCAGGTCTACTACGCGCTCGAGCGGCTGATGGATCGCATCGCCGTCGAGCTGGGCGAAGACCCGGTCGCGCTGCGCCTGCGCCACTACGTGCGGCCGCAGCAATTCCCCTACACCGCGGCGGCTGGCGCCGTGCTCGATTCGGGCGACTACCCCCTTCTCACCGAGAGGGCGATGGCCGCTGCGCGCGAGCAGGGCCTGTGGCAGCGCCAGGCCGCGGCGCGTGCTGCCGGCCGGCTCTACGGCATCGGCGTGGCGGCGATCGTCGAGCCCTCGGTGTCGAACATGGGCTACATCAGCACCGTGCTGACGCCCGAGCAGCGTGCCAAGGCCGGGCCGAAGAACGGCGCGATCGCCAGCGCGACAGTGGCCATCGACCTGCTCGGCGGCGTCAATGTGGTGGTCGCGTCGGCGCCTGCGGGGCAGGGCCACATGACGGTGTGCGCCCAGGTGGTGGCCGATGTGTTCGGCCTGCACCCTGCGCAGGTGGTGGTGAACGTCGAGTTCGACACCGCCAAGGACGCCTGGAGCGTGGCGGCCGGCAACTACAGCAGCCGCTTTGCCGGCGCCGTTGCCGGCACGGTGCATCTGGCGGCCCAGCGGCTGCGCGACAAGCTGGCGCGCATCGCGGCGCCGCAGTTCGGCTGCCCGGCCGAGCGGCTGCGCTTCGAGGGCGGCATGGTGTTCGATGAACAGATGCCCGAGCGGCGCCAGCCCTTTGCGCGCCTCGCCGCCAATCCGCACTGGGCGCCGGCCTTGCTGCCCGAGGGCGAAGCGCCCGGGCTGCGCGAGACCGCGTTCTGGACCGCGCCGACCCTGGCCGCGCCCGACGCGCAGGACCGCGTCAACACCTCGGCCGCCTACGGCTTCGTGTTCGACGTCTGCGGCCTCGAGGTCGATCCGGCCACCGGCCGCGTTCGCGTCGATCGCTACATCACCGGCCACGATGCCGGGCGGCTGCTCAATCCGGCGCTCGCCGACGGCCAGATCCGCGGCGCCTTCGCCCAGGGGCTGGGTGCGGCACTGATGGAGGAGTTCCGCTACGGCGCCGACGGCAGCTTCCAGAGCGGCACGTTCGCCGACTATCTGGTACCCACCGCCTGCGAGGTGCCCGAGCCGGTGATCGTGCACCTGGAGACGCCGAGCCCGTTCACGCCGCTGGGCGCCAAGGGCCTCGGCGAAGGCAACAACATGAGCACGCCGGTGGTGATCGCTAATGCCTTCGCCGATGCGCTGCGGCCGCTGCGCGATCTCGCCGACGTGCGCCTGCCGCTGATGCCGTCGCGCGTGCTCTCGCTGATCGGCGAAGCGGGTGGCTTGGCCGAGCCGGCGCCGCCCGCAGGGCTCGGCCGCACGGCGGAACCTCCCAGAGTGGCCGGCGGCCTCGCGCTGCAGGCCCAGGGCAGCGTGGACATCGCCGCGCCACCGGAGAAGGTGTTCGCCGTGCTGCTCGATCCGGCGGCGCTGGCGCGCGTCATCCCGGGATGCCACGCGCTGCAGCGCGACGGCGAGCATCGCTACCGGGCCGACGTCACCGTCGGCGTGGGGCTGGTGAAGGCGCGCTACGAGGCCCGCATCGAGCTGTCGGAGATCGATGCGCCGCGCAGCCTGCGGCTGGCCGGCTCGGGCCAGTCGTCGCTGGGCACGGGCTCCGGCAGCGGCACGGTGCGCCTCGAGGCCACGGCTGCCGGCACCCGGCTGCACTACGACTATGCGGCGCAGGTGGGCGGCAAGGTGGCCGCCGTGGGCAGCCGCATGCTCGAAGGGGCCGCGCGCATCGTGCTGGCCCAGCTGTTCGAGTCGCTCGGCCGCCAGGCCGCCGGCGACGCCGCGGTGCGCAAGGCGACGTGGTGGCGGCGTCTGATGGCCTGGCTGGGGGTGGCGCGATGAAGCCGGCAGCCTTCGAGTACCAGCGTGCCGAGACGGCCGCGGAAGCCGCGGCGGTGCTCACGCAGCTCGGCGATGAGGCGCGCATCCTCGCCGGCGGGCAATCGCTGATGGCGGTGCTCAACATGCGCCTGGCCCGGCCGCAACGCCTGGTCGACATCTCGCGATCGAAGGCACTGGCCGAACTGCGCGGCGACGGCGCCATGCTGCACGTCGGCGCGGCAGTCACCCAGGCCACGCTCGAGTGGCGGCCAGGACTGGCGCAGGAACTCCCGTTGCTGGCGCTGGCCTTCCCGCACATCTCGCACTTCCAGATCCGCAATCGCGGCACGGTGGCCGGCAGCATCGCGCACGCCGACCCTTCGGCCGAGCTGCCGCTGGTGCTGCTGGCAGTCGGCGGCGAGGTCTGTCTGCGCAGCGCGCGGGGCGCTCGCCGGGTGGCGGCGCAAGACTTCTTCACCGGCATGCTGCTGACCGCGCGCCGGGCCGACGAACTGGTCGAGGCCGTGCGCTTCCCGCTCGCCTCGGCTGGCCAGGGCCACGGATTCGAGGAGTTCGCGGTGCGCCATGGCGACTTCGCCATCTGCGCCGTGGCGGCGGTGGCCGATGCGCGCAGGCTGCGCATCGCCGTCGGCGGCGTCGCCGACCGCCCGGTGGCGCGTGATCTGCCGCTGCTCGACGGCGCCGCACTCGACGACGCCCTCAACGAACTCGCCTGGTCGCTCGACGTGCGCGACGAGCCGCAGGCCAGCGCGGCGCTGCGGCGCCAGTTGGTCCGCCGCCTCGGCCGCCGCGCTGCCGATCGGGCCCTCACCACCCGGAGACCTGCATGACCGTGCTGGACGCCCGCGCCGAACATCCGGTGCGCCTCACGCTGAACGGCCGCGAGCGATGTGCCAGCGCATCGCCGCGCCGGCTGCTGTCGGACTTCCTGCGCCACGACCTTGGCGCCACCGGCACCCACGTCGGCTGCGAGCACGGCGTGTGCGGCGCCTGCACGGTGCAGATCGATGGTGTCGCGCAGCGGGCCTGCCTGACGCTGGCGGTGCAGGTCGACGGCCGCGAGGTCCGCACGGTGGAAGGACTGGCCGAGGGCGACGCCGTGCTGAGTGACCTGCAGGCCGCCTTCAAGCGCCACCATGCCCTGCAATGCGGCTTCTGCACGCCGGGCATCCTGATGTCGTGCGCGGACTGGCTCTCGCGCATTGCCGGCCGTGGCGTGCCGGACGAAGAACAGGTGCGCGAGATGCTGTCCGGGCACCTGTGCCGATGCACCGGCTACACCCCCATCGTCGCGGCGGTGATGGACGTGGCGCGTGCGCGCGCCGCGCAGGGGGCCTCTCATGCTTGACCTCGGGCGCACCTTCCTGCAGAGCGTCGAGCGCAGCCCGCGGCAGATCGCGATCGTCGACGGTGGCCTGCGCCTGAGCTACCTCGAGTGGGCAGGCCGGATCGGCGCCGTGCAGCGCGGTCTCGCCGACGCCGGCCTGGTGCGAGGCGACCACCTGCTCGTGGTGCTGCAGAACCGATGGGAGATGGCCACGCTGCATTGGGCCTGCCAGTTCGCCGGCATCGTGATGACGCCGCTCAACTGGCGCGCCAAACCGGAAGAGATCGACTACTGCCTGGCCGATGCCGAGGCGAAAGCGATCGTCTGGGAGCCGGTTGCGGACGCCGCGGTGGCCGCGTCCTCGGCGGCGAGCCAGGCGCTGCGCATCGGCGTGAACGAGGTGCATGGCGCGACGCTGCGTTTCGAGGACTGGATGGCCGCAGCAGACGAGCCGATGCCGCAGGCCGAGGCGTCGGATTGGTCGCTGATGCTCTACACCAGCGGCACCACCGGCAAGCCCAAGGGCGTGCCAAGACGCCAGCGCGCCGAGCGCATTGCCGCGCTGGCCCATGTGGCGCAGAACCGCTATGCGGTGGGCGAGTGCACGCTGGGCGTGATGCCGCTGTACCACACGATGGGCGTGCGTTCGCTGCTGTCGCTGGCGCTGATCGACGGGCGCATCGTCTGCATCCCGCGCTTCGACGCCTCGCGCGCCCTGGCGGCGATCCGCGACGAGCAGGTGACGCATCTCTACCTGGTGCCCACTCTCTACCACGACCTGCTGTCGCACCCCGACTTCGCCGGCACCGACACCCGCAGCGTGCGCAAGCTCGGCTTTGCGGGTGCGCCGATGCACGACGCACTGCTGCAGCGCTTGCAGGCTGCTTTCCAGCCGGAGCTCTTCGTCAATCACTACGGCAGCTCCGAGATCTACACCTTCTCGATCAACCAGCGTGCAGCCGAAAAGCCCGGGTGCGCAGGACGTGCCGGGCTCAACACACGGCTGCGTGTCGTCAAGCTCGACCAGCGCGACCCGGAGCGCCTGGCTGCGCCGATGGAAGAGGGCCAGATCATCGCCGAGCTGCGCAGCGACGAAGCCTTCGAGGGCTACCACAAGCGTCCCGATGCCGATGCGAAGAGCCTGCACCGCGGCTGGTACTTCACCGGCGACACCGGCTACGTCGACCCCGAGGGCGATCTGTTCGTCACCGGCCGCGTCGACGACATGATCATCAGCGGCGGGGAGAACATCTCGCCGGTCGACATCGAGTCCGTGCTGTCGCTGCACCCGGCCGTCGACGAGGTGGCTGTGGCCGGTCTGCAGGACGAACGCTGGGGCCAGAAGGTCGTCGCGTTCGTGAAGGTGCGCCAGCCGGTCGACGCGCTGGCGCTGGACGCGCACTGCCGCGACAGCGACCTCGTCAATTTCAAGCGCCCGCGCGACTACGTCTTCGTGCGCGAGATCCCCAAGAGCCCGGTGGGCAAGGTGCTGCGACGCAAGTTGCAGTCCGGCGAGTACGAGCCGCTGGACACCACGCTGCCCGCCATTCCACCCGCCTGAAGAGCACTCGCCGTCATGACCGCTGCCCACACCAGCCTGCGAGGCTGGCTCCGCCACCTCGCCGCCAGCAACCGCCTCGCCGCCATCCGGCCCGGCGTGGCGCTCGAACACGAGCTCGCCGCGATCGCCAAGCGCCTCGACGGACGGCAGGCGGCGCTGTTTCCGCAGCCGGGCGGCCATTCGATCCCGGTGGTCTCCGGCTTTATGTCACGGCGCGCCTGGATCGCCGAAGCGATGGGCGTCCCCGAGTCTCGACTGCTGCAGCACTTCCGTTCGGCCGCCGAGAAGCCGCTCGGCTGGCGTGAGGTGGACGTGGCCGAAGCGCCGGTGCAGCAGATCGTGCACCGCTTCGCCGGCGGCGCCGCCGACATCCGCTCGCTGCTGCCCGTGCCGACGCACAGCGAACACGATCATGGCGCCTACATCACCGCCGGCCTGGTGATCGCACGCAACCCGAAGACAGGCGTGCAGAACGTCTCGATCAATCGAATCCAGATCCACGGTCCGGACCGGCTCGGCATCCTGATCCTGCCCCGCCACCTGCATGCCTTCTTCGCGGCCGCGGAAGCGCAGGGCGAAGCGCTGCAGGTGGCGATCGCGATCGGCGTCGACCCGCTGACGGCGCTCGCCTCGCAGGCCATCGCCCCGATCGACTGCGACGAGCTGGAGATCGCGGGAGCCCTCCATGGCCAGCCGCTGCCGGTCGTGAAGTGCCTGACCAACCACGTGCGCGTGCCGGCCGAGGCCGAGATCGTCATCGAAGGTCGCCTGCTGCCCCGCGTGCGCGAACCGGAGGGGCCGTTCGGCGAGTTCCCGAAGTACTACAGCGCCCGCGAGGAACGCGAGGTCATCGCCATCGATGCGGTGACCCATCGCCGCGATCCCGTGTTCCACACCATCGTGCCGGCCGAGATGGAACACCTGCTGCTGGGCGCGATCCCGCGCGAGGCCACCTTGCTGGCGCACCTCCAGCGCAGCTTCCCGAACGTGACCGACGTGCACCTGACCGTCGGCGGCGTCGCGCGCTACCACCTCGTCGTGCAGTTGAAGAAGACACGCGAAGGGCAGGCCAAGAACGTCATGCTCGGCGCCTTCGCCGGGCACTACGACGTCAAGCAGGTGATCGTGGTCGACGAGGATGTCGACATCCACGATGCGAACGAAGTGGAGTGGGCCGTGGCCACCCGCTTCCAGGCCGACCGCGACCTCGTCGTGATCGCCGGTGCGCAGGGCTCCGCGCTGGATCCGTCGACCACGGTCGGCTTCGCCGGCAACAAGCCCTCGCCCGAATGGCAGGGCTACGGCGCCAAGATGGGGCTCGACGCGACCAAGCCGCTGGCCAGCGCCGAGCATGTCTTCACGCGCGTGCGGATTCCCGGCGAACGCGATGTCGACCTTGCGCAGCTCGTGGCGGCCACCGGCGCCGCCGCCCTGGTCGGCACGCCGCTGGAGGCCGAATGAAGCGCCTCATCGTCGCGATCACCGGTGCCAGCGGCGCCGTCTACGGGGTGCGGCTGCTGCAGCTGCTGCGCGCCGTGCCGCAGGTGGAGACGCACCTCGTGCTGTCACAGGCCGGCGGGCTGACGGTGGCGCAGGAACTGGACATGACGCGCACCGATCTGGAAGCGCTGGCCGACGTCGTTCACAGCCCACGCGACATCGGCGCGTCGGTGGCCAGCGGCTCCTTCGTCACCGAAGGCATGGTGGTGGCCCCGTGCTCGATGAAGACCCTGGCCAGCATCGCGCTCGGCCTGGCCGACAACCTCGTCAGTCGGGCCGCCGATGTGGTGCTCAAGGAACGGCGCCGCCTGGTCCTGCTGGCGCGCGAGACACCGCTGAACCAGGCGCACCTGCGCAACATGCTGGCGGTCACCGAGATGGGCGGCGTGATCTGCCCGCCGGTGCCTGCCTTCTACCAACGCCCGCAGTCGCTCGACGAGGTCGTCGAGCACACCTGCGTGCGCGTGCTCGACCTGTTCGGCCTCGGCGAAAGCGCGGCCGCTGCGTCCCCCCTCGCCGTGCGCCGCTGGTCGGGGCTCGCCCCGTCGGCGTCGGCATGACTCTCGCCACATCAGACCACATCAGACAGGAGACAAGAATGAAGATCATCGCCCTCGCGGCCGCAGCCGCCTCCACCGTGCTGGCCAGCCTGCCGGCCGCCGCCAAGCTCAATTCCTGCGACGGGCCGATCGTGTTCGGCACCACGCTCAGCGAGACCGGCCCCTTCTCCACGCTGGCGGACCGCTGGCGCAAGATGACCGAGGTCTTCGCGGAGGAGATCAACAAGAGCGGCGGCATCGCCGTCAAGGCCTGCAACAAGAAGCTGCCGCTGCAATTCGTCATCTACGACGACCAGAGCGTGCCGGCCACGGCCGTGCAGCTCTACGAGAAGATGGCAACGGTCGACAAGGTCGACTTCTTCGTCGGTCCCGACTGGAGTTCGATCGGCGGCCCGGTCCCGCCGATCGCCGACAAGTACCAGATCCCGATGGTGATGGCCAACGTGGCCACGCCGGCGCTGTACGACCGCGGCCTCAAGTACACCTGGGGTACGCCCTTCCCCGTCGTTCCCAACTGGTCGGCGCGCTACTTCGACATGCTGACTAAGGTCAGTCCGAAGCCGCAGTCGATCTACTTCATCACCCACGACAACCCGGTGATGAAGGGCATCACGGCGACCTGGAGCAAGAAGGCCGAGGCGCAGGGCCTGAAGGTGCTGGGCAACGAGTCCTTCAGCCCCGAGCTGAAGGACTTCACCGCGCTGATCGCCAAGGTGCGCGCCGCCAAGGCCGACGTGATCTACATCAGTGCCTACGACAACGCGTCGGTGCCGCTGGTGCAGCAGATGCGACAGCTGAAGGTGCGCGCGATGGACGTGCACCACACGATGCTGACGGGCGCGCTGGCGCGCCAGGTGGGGGCCGACATCGAGGGCATGACCGGCGAGCTGAGCTGGTACCCCGGCGTGAAGGGGGCCTACAGCGAGCTGGTCGAGACGGTGATGCAGCGCTCCAACGTCACGATGTTCGACTACATCTGGACGCTCAGTCGGCTGACCTCGTACCTGGCCATGGTGCAGGGCATCGAGAAGGCCGGCGTGGTCGATCGCGAGAAGGTGCGCGAGGCACTCTTCAAGGCGACGATCAAGAGCCCGGCTGGCGACGTCACCTTCGACGAGCGCGGCTTCCCGAACACGGGCGCCTTCACCGTGCAGATGCAGAACGGGAAGGTCAACGTGGTGTGGCCGCCGGAGGTCGCCACCGGAAAGCTGGCCTGGCCTTCGCCGAGCTGGCAGCAGTGACGCCAGGGCACGCACATCCATCATGGAAGTCCTGCTTCAGGTACTGATCGGCGGCGTGCTGCTCGGCGGACTCTACGCGTTGGTCGCGTTTGGTCTCTCGCTGATCTACGGCGTCGTCCGCATCCTCAACTTCGCGCACGGCACGCTGCTGGCGGTCTGCGGCGTGGCGGCGAGCCTGGCCTTCTCGGCCTGGCAGATGCACCCGGCGCTGATTGCGGCGCTGCTCGCGCCGCTGCTGTTTGCCTTCGCCTGGGCCTACTACCACCTGCTGCTGCGTCCGCTGGCCTCTCGCAACCACTTCGAAGGAACCGTGGGCACGGTGCTGGTCACGGTGGGCACGCTGATGATCCTGTCGGACCTGACCGCCAAGGCGGCCGGTGCGACCCAGCGCAACATCCCGCTGCGACTGCCGGCGCTGGAGTTCGGCGAGATCGTCGTCTCCAGCACGCAGATGCTGATCCTCGGCGGCATCGTCGTGCTGACGATCGTCATGCACCTGCTGCTCAAGCACACCTGGTTCGGCCGGGCCGTGCGGGCGGTGACCCAGGACGCCGTCGGCGCGCAGATCTGCGGCGTGCGCAGCGTGCACATGAAGGCGCTCACCTTTGCCTTCGGCTCGGCCACCGTGGCGGTGGCGGCGGTGCTCTACGTGCTGTCCTTCCCGGTCGATCCGTACATGGGCTTCGGCCTGACGGTGAAGGCCTTCACGATCATCGTCGTCGGCGGCATCGGCAACCTGCCGGGTGCACTGCTGGCCGGCGTGTTCCTCGGCGTGGCCGAGGGGCTCACCGGCCTGTACTGGAAGCCGGAGTGGGCACCGGCGCTGAGCGTGATCGCGATGCTGCTGATCCTGGTCGTCTGGCCCAAGGGACTGGGGAGGACGGCATGAAGGCGCTGCTCCGTCTACCCCCGCTACTGGGACTGGGCCTGGTCGCGGTGCTCTTGGCGCTGCCGTTCAGCGGCAATGCCTACCTGACCACGTTCGCCTTCACGGTGCTGATCGCCTACATCCTGGGCCAGAGCTGGGACTGGGTGGCCGGCGAGATGGGCTACGTCAACCTGGGCCACTATGCCTTCTACGGCATCGGTGCCTACGCCTTCGCGATCGTGCTCGTCGGCGGATCGCCGTTCTGGCTCGCCTTCGTGGCGGCGCTGGGCGTCACGGCCATCGCCGCGCGTCTGCTCGCGGTGCCGCTGTTCCGCCTGCACGGCGACTACTTCGCCTTCGCGTCGCTCGCGCTGCTGCCGCTGCTGGAGGTGCTCGCCTACAACCTGACGCCGATCACGCGAGGCGCCGACGGCATCGTGCTGCCGGTGGCGCAGGTGCTGAAGCCGGCCTATCTCATCGCGCTGGCCGTGTGCTTGATCACCTTTGCCGTCACGCTGCGCATCCACGGCGCGCGCTTCGGCTACGCGCTCAAGAGCATTCGCAACGACGAGCAGGTGGCGGAGACGGTGGGGGTGCGCATCGCGCCGGTCAAGCGCCGCGTGCTGGTGCTCTCCAGCCTGTTCGGCGCCGCGGCGGGGGCTCTGCAGGCCTGGCAGATGAGCTACATCGACCCGGCCACCGTCTTCGGACTGAACGTCGCGCTGGCACCGATCGCGATGGTGCTGTTCGCCGGCTCGGGATTGCGCTACGGGCCGCTGATCGGCGTGCTGCTGCTCGCCTCCATGCAGCAATGGCTGCTGGTCAGCGTCAAGGGATTCCAGGCCACCCTGTATGGCGCAACCCTGCTGCTCATCGGCCGCTTCATGCCCGGTGGCTTCCTGCGCGCGAAGTGGGTGCGGCGCGTTCCGGGTCTAGCGGAGTTCGGCCGCGAGCACCACGAACATGCGACGGCCTCCGCCATGCAGGCGCCTGGACAGGCCGGCGGCGAACTTCCGCTGCCGACTCTGCAGGTCGCCGGGGAGCGGCCTCTCATCGAACTGCAAGGCGTACGCATGCAGTTCGGCGGCAATGTGGCCGTCAACGACGTCAGCCTGTCCATACGCGCCGGCGAGATCGTCGGGCTGATCGGTCCCAACGGTTCCGGCAAGACGACGCTGTTCAACTGCATTTCCCGGGTCTACACACCCACCGCGGGGCGCGTGCTGTTCGACGGACAGGACCTGGCGGACCTGGGGCGCGATGGCATCGCCCGCCTTGGCGTCGGCCGCACGTATCAGATCCCGCGTCCGTTCTCCGACCTGACGGTGCAGGAGAACATCGCCATCCCTCTGATGTTCGGCGCGAATCCGCTGTCGCCGCGCGATGCCCTTCGCGAGGCGCGTGCCTTCGTCGACTACGCAGAACTCGGCCCGCGGCTGTACGACCGCGCCGACGCGTTGTCGGTGCAGGAGAAGAAGGCGCTCGAGTTCGCGCGCGCGCTGGCGTGCCGCCCGCGGCTGCTGCTCGTCGACGAGGTGGCCTCGGGTCTCACCCCCGCCGAGGTGAGGCGCTTCGTCGAGCACATCCGCCACGTGCGCGACCGCTACGGCATCACCGTGATCTGGGTCGAGCACATCTTCTCCGCCCTGGAACAGGTCGTCGACCGCGTGATTGCGCTCGAGCAAGGCGTACTGATCGCCGACGGACCCCTCGACGCTGTGGTCAGGAACGAGCGGGTGCTCGCCACCTATCTGGGCGCCGCCGCAACGGCCCCCCAGGCCTCTGCGCCACCGATGCTGATTCGAGGAGTTGCCTGATGCTCAGCCTGACCCGACTCGCCGTCGATCACGGCAAGCTGCGTGCGCTGTGGGACGTCTCGATGCACGTGGGGCATGGTGAACGTGTCGCCCTGCTTGGTGCCAACGGGGCGGGCAAGTCCACGGCGATGGGTGCCATCGTCGGTCTGTACGCCGTGGCATCCGGCGGCATCGAGTTCGATGGCGCACCGTTGCAGCGCGCCTCCACCGCGCAAACCGTCGGCCGCGGCATCGCACTGGTTCCGGAAGGACGGCGGCTGTTTCCCGGCATGACCGTCCAGGAGAACCTGGCCATGGGCGCCTATGCTGCGGCGTCCCGGCGTGCACTCGACGAGCCCCTGGAGCAGGTCTTCGGTCTCTTTCCCATCTTGCGCCAGAAGGCCAGGCAGAACGCCGGCGAACTCAGTGGCGGGCAGCAACAGATGGTGGCCATCGGCCGCGCGCTGATGTCGCGCCCGCGCCTGCTGCTGCTCGACGAGCCCTTCATCGGCGTGGCGCCGCTGTTGGTCGAAGAGATCCTCGCCGCGCTGCGCCGCATTGCGGAGCAGGGCGTGACCATGCTGCTCGTCGAGCAGAACACCCATCGCGCACTCGACTTCGTCGACCGCGCCTACGTGCTCGAGAACGGACGGACCGTGCTGGAGGGCAGCCGCGAGGACTTGCTCGGCGACCCGGCCTTTGCCGCCAAGTTCCTGGGTCTCGAATGAACCTGGAGGCACTTCAATGACGAGAGAAGAAGAGATCGTCGCGCGCTCGAATGCGTTTCGTGCGCAGTACCGCGCCGACACGCCAGCCTGGTACCGCGGCGAAATGCATCTGGCTTTCACGCTGGTGTTCACCTCCGGCGTGATCCTCTACTGCGCCTCTCGCCTGCAGCAGCCCTCGTGGCTGGAGTGGGTCGGCGTGGTGCTGCCGATGTTCCTGTTCGGCAACTGGGCCGAATGGGCGGCGCACCGCTACCTGCGCCACAGCCCGAAGAGTCTGCTGAAGTCGGCCTACAAGCGCCACGTCAACACGCACCACCAGTTCTTCTCGCACAAGACGCTGGACTACCACGGCCATCGCGATTGGCGGGCACTGCTGTTCCCCCCGTTCGCCCCGGTGCTGTTCGTGCTGGCGGCGCTTCCGCCTGCACTGCTGCTGGGCGCGGTATGGACTCCCAACACCGGCTACATCGCGATGCTAACCATGGCCGCGTACTTCCTGATGTACGAGGGGCTGCACACGCTGTCCCACATCGAACATCCGCTGCTCGACCGCCTTCCGCTCGTCAACACCGTGCGGCGCATGCACGTGCTGCATCACAACCCGGACTTCATGCACACCCGCAACTTCAATCTCACCTTTCCGATCTGCGAAGCGCTGTTCGGCACCAGCGACCTGGACAAGGGTGTGATCGGCACGCTGTTCAACGGCATGTCCGACGCAGCCCGCAAGCCCGAGGACCGCGCCCGTGTCGAGGCGCAGCAAAGTGAACGCGGCCGCGCTGCCGCCAGGAGTCTGTGATGCCCTCTCTTTCCGAGGCACGGCTGGAAGGCCGGGTCGCCATCGTGACCGGCGCAGCGCAGGGCATCGGTGCACGCTACGCCGCCGCACTGGCCGCCGCGGGCGCTGCCGTGGCCTGCTGCGACGTTCTCGATGCCGAGCCGGTGGCAGCACGTATTCGTGATGCCGGGGGGCGCGCGATCGCACTGCGCGTCGACGTCACGTCCTCCGAATCGGCGCGCGCGATGGCGGCGACCACGCTCGAGGCCTTCGGTCGCATCGACGTGCTGGTCAACAACGCCGGACTGTTCGCCAACCTGGCGATGAAGCCGTTCGACCAGATCGACGGCGGCGAATGGGACCGGGTGATGGCGGTCAACGTGCGAGGCAGCTTCGAGTGTGCCAAGGCGGTCGCACCGCAGATGCGCGCGCAGGGCTACGGCAAGATCGTCAACATCGGATCTGGCACCGTGTTCAAGGGCGCCCCGATGCTGCTGCACTACGTGACCTCCAAGGGGGCCGTGACCGCCATGACCCGTGCGCTGGCACGCGAGCTCGGCGATGCCGGCATCCGCGTCAACACGCTGTCGCCGGGGCTGACCGCCAGCGAGAACACGCTGGCCAATCCGGCCTGGCAGGGGGCGGTGAGCGCCAACAACATCGCCAGCCGCGCGATCAAGCGCGAGGTCACCCCCGAGGACTTGTGCGGCACGCTGGTCTATCTCGCCAGCGCGGATAGCGACTTCGTCACCGGCCAGGTGATCGTGGTCGATGGCGGCTCGGTGATGCATTGACGGGGGCGCCATGACACTCGATGCACAACTGCTGATCGATGGCGCCTGGCGCGCCGCGCAGGGTGGGGCGACCGCGGCGTCGGTCAATCCTGCCGACGGGCGGACCATCGGCCGATACGCCGCGGCCGACCTGACCGATGCACATGGCGCGATCGCCGCCGCCCGCCGGGCCTTCGAACGACCCGACTGGGCCCAGGCACCTCGGCTGCGCCAGCAGGTCATGCTCCATTGGGCCGATGCGCTGGAGCGCAAGAGCGACGAACTGGCGCGGCTGCTGACGCTGGAGAACGGCAAGGTGCTCGCGCAGTCGCGCGGGGAGATGGCCGGTGCGATCTCCGAGATTCGCTACTACGCCGGGCTCGCGCGCACCTACCCCGGCCACGTGTTCGAGGTCGAGCCGGGTGTGTTCTCCACCCTGATCAAGGAACCGGCCGGGGTGGCCGGCCTGATCATCCCCTGGAACGCCCCGGTGGTGCTGCTGATCCGTGCGCTGACACCGGCCCTGGCGGCCGGCTGTACCGTGGTGATCAAGCCGGCACCGCAGTCCGCACTGATCACCGCAGCGGTGATCGCCGAACTGCACGCCGTGCTCGCCCCGCTGGGCGACAGGGTTCGAGGAGTCGTCAACCTGGTGAGCGAGCGCGGCCACGACGTGGCCCAGACCCTCGTCACTTCCCCCGAGGTGGACGTGATCAGTTTCACCGGCAGCAATGCCACCGGGGCACGCATCATGGCTGCGGCCGCGCCGACGATGAAGAAGCTGTCGCTGGAACTCGGCGGCAAGGCGGCCTGCGTGGTGTTCGACGACGTCGACGTGGAGCGCGTGGCGGGCCAGCTGGCCGCTGCCGCGACCATCATCTCCGGCCAGCAGTGCACGGCGGCGCGGCGCGTGCTGGTGCACGCCTCGAAGTTCGAAGCGATGAAGGTGGCGCTGTCGCGTGCACTGGCGTCGCTGGTAGTGGCTCCGGGAGACTCGCCCGGCGCGCAGGTCGGCCCGCTCATCGATGCTGCCTCGCGCGAGCGAGTCGCTTCGCAGATCGAGCGCTCGCTGGCTGAGGCCGACGAAGTGGTCCTGCGAGGCGGCCGGCCCGGGGGGGCCCTGGCGGCCGGCTGCTTCCTGACCCCCACGCTAGTGGCACACCGAGATACCGGTGCCTTCTTTCTGCAAGAAGAGATCTTCGGCCCGCTGGTCGTCATCGAGCGCTTCGAGGACGAGGCCGAGGCTGTCGCGCGCGCCAATCACAGCGAGTACGGGCTGGCGGCCAGCGTGTGGACGCACGACGGTGCGCGTGCGATGCGCGTGGCGCGGGCGTTGCGCAATGGCACCGTGTGGATCAACGACCACAACAAGCTCTTTGCCGAGGCCGAGACCGGTGGATACCGGCGCAGCGGCCTGGGTCGACTGCACGGCGTCGATGCACTCGTCGACTTCACCGAGATCAAGCACATCTATCAGAACGTGGGCGTCGTTGGCGCCTGACCCCTGCATCCGAGGAACTGCCATGAAACTTCACGAACTCGCCCATCCCGCCGCCGTACTGCCCGCCGAGCTCGACGGCTTCCGCATCGAGCTCAAGCCCGAGCAGGAGCGCGCCGACATCGTGCTCGACCGGCCGCCGTTCAACGTCGTGAGCATGCTGGCGCGAGATCAGCTTCGCATCGCGTTCGAAGCACTGGATGCCGACGAGCGGATTCGCGTGATCGTGCTGCGAGGCGCCGGCGAACACTTCTCCAGCGGGGGTGACATCAAGGGCTTTCTCGCGGCGACGCCCGAGCATGTCAGCAAGCTGGCCTGGAACGTGGCGGCTCCGGCACGCTGCAGCAAGCCGGTGATCGCCGCAGGCCGCGGTTACTGCTTCGGGGTCGGCTTCGAGTTGTCGCTGGCCTGCGACTTCCGCCTGGCCACCGAGACGACGCTCTATGCGCTGCCGGAGCAGAAGCTCGGCCAGATTCCCGGATCCGGCGGTTCGGCGCGGCTGCAGAAGATGGTGGGCATCACGCGCACCAAGGACATCGTGATGCGCTCGCGGCGCATCACTGGCCGCCAGGCCTTTGAGTGGGGCGTGGCCACCGACTGCGTGCCCGACGCCGAGCTCGATCGGGCCACCGATGCGCTGGTGGAAGAACTGCGCGCGTTCTCGCCGATCGCGCAGCGCACCGCCAAGAAGCTGCTCAACGACACCGAGGACTCCCCGCTGTCCATCGCTATCGAGCTGGAGGGCCACTGCTACTCGCGCCTGCGCAGCTCGGAAGACTTCCGTGAAGGCGTCGAGGCGTTCCACAGCAAGCGCAAGCCGGCCTTCGTCGGCCGCTGATCAGGTCAATCCACCGCCTGCAAGGAGGCTGCATGGTCAACGAAATCTCGAGATCGCGTCGCGCGCTGACGCTGGCTGCCGGCGCTGCTGCGCTGACGGCGCCGTGGATCGCGCCGGCGCGCGCCGCCGACTATCCCGGCGGACCGCTTCGCATCGTCGTGCCCTACCCGGCGGGTGGGTTCAACGACACGCTCGGACGACTGATCGCGAAGCAGCTGTCCGCGGCGTGGAAGGTGAGCGCCGTGGTGGACAACAAGCCGGGTGCCGGGACTGTGATCGGTACGCAGGCCGTGGCCACGGCCCCGGCCGATGGCCAGACGCTGCTCGTCATCCAGTTTCCGTTCGCCTCGAATCCCTGGCTCTACAAGCTGCCCTACGACACCGAACGCGCGTTCGCCCCCGTGATCCTGGCAGGGCGCTCGCCGATGGTGATGGTCACCCATGCGGGCAGCCCCTATCGCAGCGTCGCCGATGTTCTGACGGCGGCGCGCGCCAGTCCGGACAAGATCAACTACGGCACCTCGGGTGCCGGCTCGTCCAATCACCTGGCCATGGTGCTGTTCGAGAGCCAGGCCGGCGTGCGCATGAACCCCGTGCCCTACAAGGGCAGCGCTCCGCTGATGACCGACCTGTCTGGGGGGCATGTCGGGCTTGCCGTCGACCTGCTGCCGCAAGTGCTGCCGTTCATCCAGGCGGGCAAGGCGCGCGCGCTGGCCATTGCAAGCCGGCGTCGATCACCCCTGCTTCCGGATGTGCCTACCGCTGCCGAAGTCGGCCTGCCGGGATACGAGGTGTCGTCCTGGCACGGCTTCGTCGTGCCGGCGGGCACGCCGCAACCTGTAATCGACAAGCTCAATCGCGAGATCGACCGAATCCTTTCCACCGAAGAAGTCCAGCGCGCGTTCGCGGCTCAGGGCGTCACCCCCGACGGTGGCTCACCGGCAGTGTTGCGCGACTTCATTGCCGCACAGATGACGCTGTGGAAGCGCGTCATCGAACAGCACGGCATCAAGGCCGAGTAAACCCAAACACAACTCCAGGAGACAGACCATGAACCGACATCACCTCAACACGCTGGCCGCCACTCTCGCGATCGCCGCACCCCTGGCTGCATCCGCCCAGACCGGACCGATCCGTGTCGGCGTCGTCACCCCGCTGTCGGGCACCTACGCCGGCATCGGCCAGCAGGTGAAGTGGGGACTGGACCTCGCCGCCGCGCAGATCAACGCGGCCGGCGGCGTGATGGGCCGCAGGCTGGAGCTGGTCTACGAGGACGAGGAAGCCAACCCGGCCGTGGCCACGCAGAAGGCCGAGAAGCTGTTCCAGGTCGGCAAGGTCGACTTCCTCACCGGCACGGTGAACTCGGGCTCGACCCTGGCGGTGGGCCAGGTGGCCGAGCGCAACAACCGCTTGATCGCGACCACGGTGTCGTTCGCCGACTCGATCACCGCGGACAAGTGCAGCCCCAACGTGTTCCGCGTCAACGCACGTGCCGGCATGCAGAGCGCTGCGCTGGCCGACTGGATGGCCTCGACGCAGAAGAATGCCAACGTCTTCTACCTTGGGCCCGACTACGAGATGGGCCGCAGCACGGTGGCGGCCTTCAAGGCGGCGGCGGAGGGCAAGGGCGCCAAGACCGCCGGCGAGGTGTTCGCGCCGCTGGACAACAAGGATTACTCGCCCTACTTCGGCCAGATCCGCGGCGCGCGTCCGACGGTGATCTACACCTCGGTGGCGGGCAACGACACGGTTCGGCTGTTCACGCAGATGGCCGAGTTCGGCGTCAACCGCAACGTGCAGGTCGTCGGCGCGTCGGGCACGGTGACCTCGCAGAACCTCGGTGCCATCGGCAAGGCTGCCGACGGCTTCGTCACCGGTGTCGGCTACTCGTCCAGCATCGACTCGCAGGAGAACCGCAAGTTCGTCGCCGACTTCGAGGCAGCGAACAAGTCCAAGCCCGATCTGTACGGCGCCGACTCCTATGGCGTTCTGTTCTTCTACAAGGCGGCGGTTGAGAAGGCCAAGAGCACCGACACCGACAAGGTGCGCGAGGCGATGCGTGGCCTGCAATGGGCCACCCCGCAAGGCACCAAGACCATGCGTGCCGGCGACCACCAGGCGATGCAGGACATGTACGCGGTGAAGGTAGAGGGCGGCCAGTTCCAGATCGTCGGCAAGGTTGCTGCCGAGGCTGCGATCGGGCCCGACACCTGCGCCCGGTTCTGAGGACGGCACCATGCTGGACTGGCTGCAGTTCGTGCTGGCGCCACAGGTCGTCAACGGCCTGTCGATCGGCGTGGCCGTGGTGCTGATGGCGCTCGGGCTGACGATCATCTTCGGCCTGCTCGACGTCATCAACATGGCGCACGGCGAGTTCTACGCCATCGGCGCCTACGCGGCGCTGGCGCTCATCGGCGTGGGCCTGCCATTCTGGTGGGCGCTGGCGCTGACGCCGCTGCTGATGGCGGCGGTGGGCTACGCGACGGAGCGAGCGCTGATCCAGCGTGTATTCCACAGCAGGGACCGCCATACGCTGACCCTGCTTCTGACCTTCGGCATCGCCATCATCCTCGAAGACATCCTGAAGATCGTCTTCGGCGCGAACCCGCTGCGCATCGAGCAGCCGATCTCCGGGGCCACCGAGATGTTCGGGCTGTTCTTCCCCAACTACCGCCTGTTCCTGATGGCGGTGGGCGCAGCGGTGATCGCAGCGGTGTGGGTGGTCGTGTTCCGCACCCGGCTCGGCGCGATGGTGCGCGCCGCTGCCTTCGACCGCCACATGGCCGCATCGCTGGGCGTGCCGGTGAGCGTGGTCTACGCCGGTACCTTTGCCTTCGGCGTGGCGCTGGCCGGCCTGTCGGGTGTGCTGCTCGCGCCGATCTACTCGGTGTTCCCGACCATGGGCCGCGACTTCGTGCTGATCGCCTTCAGCGTGGTGATCATCGGCGGCATGGGCTCGATCAAGGGAGCAGTGATCGCCGGGCTGCTGCTGACCCAGGTGCAGTCGATCTCGAGCTTGGTCATCTCGCCGGTGTGGAGCGATCCGCTGTTGTTCGGGATCATGGTGTTGGTGCTGATGTGGCGCCCGCACGGTCTCTTCGGGAGACTCGGCCATGGCTGACGTTCTGACCCTCGGCCGGGCACCCGCCCCGACGGCCGGCGCGCGGCGTTCCGCAGTGCGCTGGTTGAGCTACGCCTTCTTCGCGATCGCTCTGCTGTTCGCGGCCGTGGCGGCCGCGCTGGGTGACGTGTTCTTCTTCCGGCTGGCCACCGAGTCGCTGATCTTTGGCGGGCTGGCGCTCAGCGTCGACCTTCTGCTCGGGCACACGGGCCTGCTGCCGCTCGGGCAGGCGCTGTTCTTCGGCTTCGGCGCCTACGTCTCGGCGCTGACGCTCAAGCATCTCGCGCCCTCGCTGCCGCTGGCGCTGGCGGTGGTGCTGGTCAGCGGCACGCTGGTCGGGCTGGTCGGCGGGCTGATCGCGATCCGTGCCAAGGGCGTTTACTTCGCGCTGATCAGCTTCGGGCTGGCCCAGGTGGTCAGCAAGATCGTCTTCAACACCCGCGAGCTGGGCGCGTCGGACGGGCTGATCGGCGTGCCTGCGCCGGTCATTAACCTCGGTGTGGCGAGCCTCGACACGGCGCATGCGCCGAGCTTCTTCCTGCTCGTGCTGGTCGGCACGGCCGCACTGCTGGCGCTGCTGATGCGCCTGATGGACACACCTTTTGGCCGCCAGCTTGACGCGATCCGCACCAACGAGCACCGCCTGGCCTTCCTCGGCTTCGACCCTTGGCGCTACAAGCTGGCGGCCTTCGTGCTTGCCGCCGACATCGCCGCGCTCAGCGGCGCGCTCTACCCGATGCTGCGCGGCTTCGTCTCGCCCGAGCTGATGTTCTTCCAGGTCTCCGGCAACGCGGTGATCAACGTGATCGTCGGCGGCACGGGCACCTTCGTCGGTGCGCTGTACGGCTCGGCGCTGCTGACGGCGCTCAAGTCCGTGGTCGGCTCCTTCACCGCCCACCATGCCATCGTGATCGGCGCGTTGTTCGTCGTCTCGGTGATCTTCTTTCCCAAGGGTCTGGTGGGCTACCTCGCGCCGGCCCTGGAGCGCCTGTGGAGTCGCCGATGAAGCCGACGACCGACGAGGCGATCCTGCAGGTGCGCGGCCTGACCGTGCGCTTCGGGTCGCTGGTGGCCGTGGACGGCTTCGGCTTTGACGCGCAGCGTGGCCATATCACCGCGGTGATCGGCCCCAACGGTGCCGGCAAGAGCAGCCTGTTCAACCTGATCAGCGGCGCAATCCGGCCCAGCGCCGGCCAGGTGCTGCTCGAAGGCCACGACGTGACAGGCGCGAGCCCCGACCGGATGCTCGCCGCCGGGCTGTCGCGATCGTTCCAGATCACCAACCTTTTCTTCGAGCTGCCGGTGCGCGAGAACCTGCGCCTGGCGGCTCAGTTCGTCGAAGCCGGGCGCGGCCTGCTGCGCCACGTCTCGGCCAGCCGCGCGGCGCAGCAGCGGGTCGAGGAACTGATCGAGCGCTTCTCGCTGCAGGCCCGCGCCAACGAGCTCGCTGGCTTCCTGTCGCATGGCGAGCAGCGCCGGCTGGAGATCGCCGTCGCGCTGGCCGCCCGGCCGCGGCTGCTCTTGCTCGACGAGCCGACCCAGGGCATGAGCCATGCCGACACGCAGGACACCGCCGAGCTGATCAGCGGGCTGGCCGACGAGGGACTGTCCATCCTGCTGGTCGAACACGACGTCGACCTGGTGATGAACCTGTCGGACCACGTGGTCGTCATGCACCAGGGCGCCAAGCTCGCGGAAGGCCGGCCGGAGTCGGTGCGCGCCGATCCAGCCGTACAGGCTGCGTACTTCGGGGAGGCTGCCCATGCTTGAGCTGCGCGACATCCATACCCATTACGGCCTGAGCCATGTGCTGCAGGGCGTGAGCCTGCACGTGAATGCCGGCGAAGTGGTCGGCCTGTTCGGCCGCAACGGCGTGGGCAAGACCACGGTGATGAAGACCATCGCCGGCTGGGTGGCGCCAAGCCGCGGAACGGTGCAATTGGAGGGGCAGGCGATCGGCGGAGTTCCGCCGGAGCGCATCTGCCGCCGAGGCATCGGCTTCGTGCCCGAAGACCGGCGCATCTTCCCGGGCCTGACGGTGCAGGAGAACCTGGTGCTCGGCTTCATGCAGCAGCCCGGCCGCAGCCGCGGGGAAGATCGGCGCAGCCTCGATGCCATCTACACGCGCTTTCCGCGCCTGAGCGAGCGGCGAGGCCAGATGGGCACGACGCTGTCCGGCGGCGAGCAGCAGATGCTGGCCATGGCGCGGGTGCTCGTCGGGGCGCCCCGGCTGCTGCTGATCGACGAGCCGACCGAGGGGCTGGCGCCGAAGATCGTCGACGAGATCTTCGGGCTGATGGAAGGGCTGCGCCGCGATGGCATCCCGATCCTGCTGGTGGAGCAGAACATGCACCGCGCTATCGGCATCGTGCAGCGCTTCTACGTACTGGAGCGCGGCGCCGTCGTGCTCGAAGGCGATGGTGGCAATACCTCGCACCGCGAAGCGCTGGTGCGGCAGCTGGCGGTCTGACATGACGGCAAGCGACGCGCGCATCGCATGGCTGCCGACAGCCGAGGCGCTCGAGTGCGAGGGCGCCGAGGCGATTGCTTGCCTGTCTGTGGGCGCGGAAGCAGGATTCGTCGCCGTGGCGATGAGCCCTTCACTCTCGACCAGCGATATCGGGCATGACATTCGTGCTGAGGCAACGCGCCTGGGCATGCGATGCATCGCCCTCGACGAGGCGGCGCAGTACCGGCTCGCCGTCCCCCTCGGGCAGGCGGAACGCCGAGCGCAGGCGCATGCACTCTCGCGCGACGGGTTCGACGGGATGATCCTATGCGTGAGCTGCGAGGGCCTAACTCGTGCTGAATCGCTGCTGGCAACGGCCCGTGCGCTCGTACGAGATCTGGACCAGCGCGACTGGGAGTCTTACCACTAGCTTCTCGGATCTTTCGGTGGACGCAGCCGATTATGGAAGGCAAAGATGCTGCTCGGCCGACGGTCTGGGAGCGGCACCAACCACCGTAGAGTCGATGACTTCACGCGCGAGCGAGCGTGAGCGACAAGTCGGGGCCGTGTGCGCAATGGCCGAGTTGGTGGCGTAGATGGCTTAACCGGTGGATCAGCCTGCAGAACGCCGCATCGCAACTGTGTCCCGGGCTCCTGCGGGCGCTTTAGGTGACGCGCTTGCCGCATAGTTGCCCGGGACACCTGCGAAATCGCGCCAGCCTGACCTTTCGAACGCCGGCTTTTGGGCGCCTGATCAGGCGAGACGAACTTCGCAGATGGGTCGGCACCGGCCGACCATCCCGGAGATCAGAAGGCCGAGAACCGGTCATAGGCGGCCAGGCCGGCGTCGACCCGCTCCGGGCGTCTTCAGTTGGCGGCGAACTCGTCGCCCAAGATCGCCGAAAGGTCCTGCCGC
>JAKLLO010000298.1 GCA_023150095.1 Zoogloea sp.
TGAGCAAGGACATCGACATCTTCGTGCCGGACCCACAGTACCTCGGCTACGTGACGCCCCGGCTCAGCGACACGGCGGCATCCCTGACCGAGGAGTACACGGAGATGCCGGGCTCGTTCGTCAAACTGCAGTTCGAGGAAGGCGAGATCGACTTCGTGGCCGCACCGAACCTCACCGACGCGGCCTGGGAGTGGTGGGAGATCCAGGGGCGGCCGGTGCGCGTCGAGACGGCTGCGGAGGTGATCGCCAAGAAGATGTACCACCGCGGGGACCGTGCGACGGCGCGTGACCTGTTCGACCTCGCCATGGTGGTCGAGCGGGAGCCGGACGCGCTGGCGGCAGCTGCGCCTTTCCTCGTGCGGCACCGGGACAGGTTCCTGGAGCAGATCGGGCAACCCGGGGCAGGATTCGTGGCGACCTTCGAGGCGATCGCCGCGACCGGGTATCGGCCGAGTCTGGAGCACTGCATTGCCGTGGCCACAGCCTACCTGTCCGCGCTGGGGGACCGATGACCCGGTTGCACCAGGGCGACATGGCGACGCGGTAGGCGACGGAGCACCGGAAACTTGGGCACAGGAAATCCACAAGGGTTTCCACTACCGCCCGGCGAGGCCTGGATAGAATCACAGGGTCTGCAACGAACAAAGCCAGGCGGCAACCTGGCTTTGTACGCCCTGAACTGGTTCGAGCCCAGGGGAAGGGAGGCCGCTGGAACCCCCGATCAGAACCTCGGATTCTAGCGAGCCTCGTAGGCATCGGGCTCATGTTGATCGAATAGAAAGGTGATCGACATGACGAAGAAGACCCAAGAGAGCTATCGCAGCGCTGTGACCGGCAGGTACGTCAAGGAGCACTACGGCAAGACGCACCCTGACACGACTGTCAAGGAGCGGACGCCGGCATCTCAGCCGCCGAAGAAGAAGTAACCGCAAGGTCGAGGGGCACCGGGAACCGGTGCCCCTCTTTGTCTTGGTGCCGCGTAGAGGTCCTATGTTCGACAACCTTTTGCGAGAACTGCGCGCGCTCGAGCGCCGCTCGATCACCGTCCCCATCGACAGTGACGAGAAGGGCTACATCGACAAGGAGTGCCCGTCGACCAGCTGCGAGTTCCAGTTCAAGATCAAGGACGAAGACTGGAAGAACATCTGCCGCGACGAAGGCGTCTGGTGTCCGATGTGCGGTCATGCGGCGCCAGCCAAGAGTTGGTTCACCAAGGCCCAGGTTCGACATGCCGAGCGGCACGCCCACAGGGTAATCCAGTCGACGATCGACGGCGCGATGCGCGCGGATGCGAGGGCCTTCAACGGTCGGCAGCCAAGGAACTCGCTGATCTCGATGTCGATGAAGGTAGGTGGCGCACCGCACTTCACGCCGCACAGGGTTCCAGCGGCTGCGTCGGCAGCAATGGAGCTCGAGATCGCGTGCGAGAAGTGCACCTGCCGATTCGCAGTCATCGGCTCGGCGTACTTCTGTCCCGCCTGCGGCCACAGTTCCGTGGATCGCATGTTCGACGACTCGCTGCGCAAGATCAGAGCCAAGAAGGACAACGTGGACGTTGTGCGCGACGCCATCGCGGCGTCGGCTGGACGCGATGAGGCCGAACTGATGTGTCGATCGCTGATTGAGTCATGCCTTCAGGACGGAGTGACTGCCTTTCAGCGGTGCTGCGAGGGCCTGTATGCCTCGACCGGACCGGCGACGCCTGCGCCGATGAATGCGTTCCAGCGACTTGCGCAAGGCAGCGAGCTTTGGGCGGCGAGGGTCGGCATCACCTACGCAGACATCCTTGGCGCTGCGGATCTGGAGCGTCTCAGGCGACTGTTCCAGAAGCGGCACCTGCTGGCTCACAGCGATGGCATCGTCGACCAGCGCTACGCCAACGAGTCGGGCGACATGACGTACAAGGTCGGACAGCGCATCACAGTCTCAACGTTGGAGGTCGACGACATCGTCGCAGGCATCGGCCGATTGGTCGCAGGCCTGCGGAGCGCCATCGGCGCACCGCCGGAACGGCCGTAGCTTGCTGCGAGGTCAGGGCTGCCCGCCATGGTCGAAGGGCCGGCCCCAGGCCGTGAGAGCGTCATTGCGATTGACGAGCAAGACCGCGAGAATGTCGCTGCTGACGGTCTCAAGACGTCCCATGCGGACAAGGGGAACAGACGGGGGAACAAGTCAGTTTTCCTCGGCGCTTTTCCCAATGAGATCAACAGCTTAGGTCGCCGTTTTGTATCCCATCAGCCACCCCAGGTAACACCGGGCAATGCCCGTCCAGCGGCCCCTCATAGCAAGGTGAGGGGCCGTTGTCGTTGGGGCTCGACTCGAGGCGAATGATCGGGGTTGTCGGCGGCATCGACGCGTCGAAACGGCGGCATCGTGGGGGGGCTTTCGACATCGGACTGCTCGGGCTCGTGTTGCACTCGAAAC
>JAKLLO010000299.1 GCA_023150095.1 Zoogloea sp.
GAAAGCCCATCCGGGCGTCGCAGGCCTGCACAGCGCACTTCGCTGCGCGATGCCACACCCGCGGTGCCGCGCCCTGCCTGCTGACACAGTGCGGTTGGGGTAAGCCCGCGCGCCCGGGGGAGGTCCACGGCGCTCCAGGCGGCGAACGTTCGGACGGCGGCACCAGACCCAGCCGATCTGCATGGCTGGTCGTCTCGGCGCGTCGCGCCGGCGCGCTGGCGCGACACTTCTACGACCGGAAGCGTGACTGCGCCGGTGTCCCCAGGCTTCAAGTGCGCGGCTATCGTGCATCCGACCGGCCCACCGGGGTACTGGCGCCCGACGAGCCCATTCTCAAGGGGTGCAGCTGGCGGTGGCGCAGCCTGGCCGGCGCGCAGGCCAGGCGCGCCAAAGCGCTCCGCTCACCACGCCCGCGCCCCGCCGTCGATCGCGTAGTCCGAACCGGTGATCCAGCTCGCCTCGTCGCTGCCAAGACTCCTCCTCTGGGTCGATGCCGCAGCCCACCTTCCACCCGGTGTTGTCCAGGTCCAGCCGTCGCTGGGGAGGCTGGTTGCCGCTGACGTCGCGCATCAGGGCTAAGCCGTCATGTGAAGCATCCCATTTGTCACGGACTCTTACGGCGAGTACCTTTCGATTGCAGGACAAGGACTTGGCTTGTCGCCGCAGGGGTACCGACACCCCGGGCGGCGAGTCATAGTCACGTTGTGAGTTGAGGTAAGGCGCTAACGCAATATATCCCCGTTGCGATACCGGGGAGCGCAACCTTGAGTTGCGCAGCAACGCGCAGCGTGGTTGCCATACGTTAGTCGAGCGGGCATATGCCCGGAGAACTCTCGTTCAGCTTCGTGCCTGAGTACAGCGCAGTCTATCTGCACGCCTCCGCACCATCAGACGGACGCCGAGTTCCAATCTCCATACGCATCTCCGACACAGCGTGACTCCGAGCGGTTCTGGACAAGCTTGAGGCGCTGATGCATGCGGAGGCAGCGAAGAGAAGAACTGCCCGCAACCCTACGAACGGGCTCGTCCACCAGACTGAAAGCACAATCTCAGTCCTCGTGTCAGGTGGCTCGATTGCAATTTCACGGCCGCTCTATGAAGAAGCCGCAGCGCTCGTGATCGACGGCAAGGCATTGCTGGCTGCAAGCCTCCTCAGCAAGTCAATCAGTTGGCTTGGCGTGGCAGGCGCCAGAGAGCTTGTGCATGCGATATACGAACATCAGCGTGCCGGTGGCCTGCGGGAGTGAGGCCTTGCTCTACGCTCAACCGTAGCGCCAACGGCACGTGACCAGACCAGGGCCGCAGGTACGCGGTACATTGTTTGCGACCCAGGCCCGGCGTCCTGCCGATGTCGCCCGGTTAGCTCCATTCGTTGGGCGCCACCTGAGCTTGCGTTCGGTACGGCAACGCCGTATCATGCGACATGCGCACGGTTGCGGAAACACAGATCTTTGTGCGCTACGCTGCAGAGGTCTGGTCCGACGCCGAGCGCCAAGAGTTCATCAATTTCATCGCTGCAAACCCGGAGGCCGGAGACATCATCCCTGCGTCGGGTGGTTGTAGAAAGGTCAGGTGGTCGAGGTCGGGCAAAGGCAAGCGAGGCGGTGCACGCGTCATCTACTTCCTCGCACCCGCCGGCACGGTGTGGCTGCTGATCGTCTACTCGAAGGCAAGGTTTGACAACTTGGCTGCATCGTTTCTCGCGCAGTTGAAGGAAGGGGTTGAAGATGCGATCTGAAGTTCAAGAATTTCAAGCGGACCTCTTGGCGTCGGTCAAGCAAATGCGGCGCGGCGAGGCCGCGCGCGTCACGAAGGTCACGCTGCCTGCGGCGGCTGTGGCCCGGGCCAGCGTTGGTCTATCCCAGCAAGAGTTCGCGAAGCTGCTGGGTGTCTCGGCGCGCACACTTCAAGACTGGGAGCAGGGAAGGCGGGAGCCAACGGGCGCAGCTCGCACGCTGCTGAAGGTTGCGGTCAAGCATCCGAAGCTCTTGCGTGCGCTGGAAACGTGACGCCCGCACCCTCCATCGAGCGGCGGGCAACTGCGCTCGGCCAATAGGTGCCAGCTCATCCGCTTGGGGCTGCCGGCCAATGTGATTGCGCGTCGGTGAGCCACGCCGCCCACTTCACCACGCCCGTGCCCCGCCGTCGATGGCGTAGTCCGAACCCGTGATCCAGCTGGCCTCGTCGCTGACGAGGAAGCTGGCGAGCCAGGCCACGTCTTCGGGCTGGCCCACGCGCTTGAGCATCTTCTTGGCCAGCACCTGGCCCAGCAGTTCGGGCACGGTGTCGAGGTGATGGCGGGTGGCGCCGGTGACGATGAAGCCGGGCGAGATGGTGTTGCAGCGGATGCGGTGCGGGCCACCTTCCATGGCGAGCTGCCGGGTCATGGCCAGCACGCCGCC
>JAKLLO010000064.1 GCA_023150095.1 Zoogloea sp.
GTGCTGTCGATCTCGTCCTGGTATCTGCTGCGCGGGCGCGACGTGGAGTTCGCCAAGCGCAGCTTCGGCATCGCCGCGGCCTTCGGTTTTGCGTCGGTGTGCTCGGTGATCGTGCTGGGCGACGAATCGGGCTACACCGTCGGCGAAGCCCAGCAGACCAAGCTCGCCGCCATGGAAGCCATGTGGGAGACCGAGCCCGCGCCGGCGTCCTTCAACCTCGTCGCCATCCCCAACGAAGCCGAGATGAAGAACGACTTCGCCATCGAGATTCCGTGGGTGATGGGCCTCATCGGCACCCGCTCCCTCGACCGGCAGATTCCGGGCATCAAGGAGATCAAGGCCCGCAACCGCGAACGCATCGTCTCGGGCATGAAGGCCGTCAGCGCCCTCGACGCCCTGCGCGCCAACCCCGCCGACGCCACCGCCCGCCAGATCTTCGAGCAGCACAAGGCCGACCTGGGCTTCGGGCTGCTCCTCAAGAAGTACGTCAGCCGCCTGGATGACGTGACGCCGGCCATCATCGACAAGGCCGTGGGCGACACCGTGCCGCGGGTCGCGCCGATGTTCTGGAGCTTCCGCCTGATGGTGGCCCTCGGCTTTGCGATGCTGCTGCTCTTCGGGCTGGCCCTGTGGCACTCGGTGAAGGGCGACTTTGCCAGCCGGCGCGGCCTGCTGCGGGCGGCGCTGTACTGCCTGCCCATGCCGTGGATCGCCTGCGAGGTGGGCTGGTTCGTGGCCGAGTACGGCCGCCAGCCCTGGACCATCTACGGTGTGCTGCCCACCCACCTCTCCGTATCGACGCTCAGCGTGGAGAGCCTCTATGGCTCCCTCGCCGGCTTCGTCGGTTTCTACACCGTGCTGCTGATCGTCGAGATGTTCCTGATGATCAAGTTCGCCAGGCAAGGGCCGGGCAGCCTGGGAACCGGTCGCTACGCCAACGAAGCCCACGCCTGAACCGAGGACGACTCCAAATGCTCGACTATGAAACCCTCAAACTGATCTGGTGGCTGCTCGTCGGCGTGCTGCTGGTGGGCTTTGCCATCATGGACGGCCACGACATGGGCGTCGGCACGCTGCTGCCCTTCGTCGGCCGGAACGACACCGAACGCCGGGTCGTCATCAACACCGTCGGCCCGCACTGGGACGGCAACCAGGTGTGGTTCATCACCGGCGGCGGCGCCATCTTCGCCGCCTGGCCGCTGGTATACGCCACCGCCTTCTCGGGGCTTTACTGGGCCATGCTGGCGGTGCTGTGGGCGCTGTTCTTCCGCCCGGTCGGCTTCGACTACCGCAGCAAGATCCACAACCCGCGCTGGCGCAGCACCTGGGACTGGGGCCTGTTCGTCGGTGGCGCGGTGCCGCCGCTGATCTTCGGGGTGGCCTTCGGCAATCTCTTCCTCGGCCTGCCCTTCCGCTTCGACGACCACCTGGTGTCCACCTACACGGGCAGCTTCTGGGCGCTGCTCAACCCCTTCGCGCTGCTGGCGGGCGTCGTCTCGTCGGCGATGATCACCTTCCACGGGGCCATCTACCTGGCCCACCGCACCCAGGGCGAGATCCAGTGGCGGGCCCTGCGGGCAGCCGGCTTCTTTGGCGGGCTGACCATCCTCAGCTTTGCCGCGGCGGGCCTGTGGCTGTGGCTGGCGATCCCCGGCTATGTCATCCAGTCGGCGGTCGATGGCGCGGCGCTGCCCAACCCGCTGGGCAAGACCGTGATCCGCGAAGCGGGCGCCTGGTTTGCCAACTACCGCGCCCACCCCGCCACCGTGGCGCTGCCGCTGGCGGGCATCGCCGGCGTGCTGGCGGCCCAGATGCTCGCCCGCCGCGGCCGCACCCTGGCCGCCTTCTGGGCCTCGGCGCTGGCCATCGCCGGCATCATCGGCACCGCCGGCGCAGCGCTGTTCCCCTTCGTGATGCCGTCCTCCCTCGACCCCAACGCCAGCCTGACGGTGTGGGACAGCGTCTCGAGCCGGCTCACCCTCAACATCATGCTGTGGGCCACGCTGATCTTCATGCCGCTCATCGTGCTCTACACCAGCTGGGCCTACCGCGTGATGGGCGGCAAGGTCACCCCAGCCTACGTCCGCGAAAACAGCCATTCGGCTTACTGAGGAGTTACCAACATGTGGTATTTCACCTGGGTCCTGGGCGTCGGCTTCGCCGTCTTCCTGGCCATTCTCAACGCCCTGTGGGCCGAACACGAAGCCAGCCGCCAGGCCACATCCCGAGGTTCGCACGATGAACGCTAGCCCCTACGACCAGCTGGGCGAGGCGGGCATCGCCCGGCTCGTGGAGCGCATCTACCACTGGATGGCCGAGCTGCCCGAAGCCGAAGCGGCGATGCGCCTCCATCATCCCGACATGAGCGAGGTCAAGCGGCGCCTCGCCGCCTTCCTGAGCGGCTGGCTGGGCGGGCCCGACCGCTTCCGCGCGCAGTACGGCGAGCCCTTCATGCGACGCCGGCACATGGCCTTCCCCATCGACAGCGCCGCCCGCGACGCCTGGATGGCGGCCTTCCGCAAGGCCCTCGACGAGGTGGTGGACGAGCCCGGGCTGCACGCCTGGCTGCTGGCGCGCTTCCAGGCCATGGCCGACCACCTGCGCAACCGGGCAGATTCCGGAGCCCCCCAAGCGCACACCGGCTGCGGCTGCCGCGCAGCCTGAACGCACCGGCCGACCAACATCAGCCATGCTGACCAAAACTGGCACACCCCCTGGAACCCACGAGATGCCGGACACACTGCCCGAGCCCCCTTTGCCACGGATGCACCTGCCCTGTCTGGCCGTTGCCATCCTGATCATGCTGGGCGGCTCGCTGAATCCCTTCCTGATGGCCGGTCCGCAAGGGCAGGCCGACCACGGGATGGCCTTTGCGCTGCTGATCGCGATGACCGCCGGCATGGTGCGTGGCGTGGGCTTCGTCCCCGTGGGCCGGGTATGGCGCTGGCTGTTCTCTGGCTGGACGTGCGCGCTGTCCCTGATTGCCGCCGCTGCCATGAGATTTTTCGCATGACACCCACGACGCCGGCCGGCTCCGGCAAGCCCGGCGCTCGTCACCGTTTGAGGAAGCACACCATGAAACACCTGCTCATCGCCACCTCGCTCAGCCTGCTGGCCCTGTCGGCCCAGGCCGTGGACATTGCCGTCCCGGCCGCTGAAGTGCACGCCCGCGTACAACAGCCCAACCAGAACCTGCTTTTCGTGGACGTGCGCGATCCCGTCGAGATCATGTTCGTCGGCTTCACCGACGCAGTGCACGTGAACGTGCCCTTCCTGATGGTGGACCGCACCGCCTGGGATGAGAAACGCGGCGTCTACAAACTGGTGCAGAACCCGGAGTTCGTCAGCCAGATCAAGGCCGAACTTGAACGACGGGGCCTCGGCATGGATGCCGAAGTGATCACCTTGTGCCGCTCGGGGAGCGAGCGCGGTGAGCCGAGTGCGAGCTTCCTGCGCAGCAACGGCTTTCCAGGGCACGCCGATCAAAGAGGGCCCCCAGGCCGGACTGCGGCTGGTCAACGGCTGGCAGAACAGTGGCCTTCCCTGGAGCACGAAGATGAACCCCGCCAAGATGTACCGTATCGACAAGCACTGAAACCATGCCGGGGCGTCACGCACCCGGCGTCCCCACCGCGCCGATTGTTCAGCCTGCTGAACAGAGAATCCCGCGCGGGCATCTTCCGCCACTGCGGCCATATCCCTAAACTTGCCCATCCAGCCCGGCCCACCACCGGGCGGCACGCCGTTTACTCCAGGGATTCGCAATGCAGCTCACCCCCCGTCTCGTCCTGATGCTCGCCACCCCGCCCGCCATGTGGGCCACCAACGCGGTGGTCGGCCGCATGGCCATCGGCAGCATCGACCCGCTGCTCCTCAACGCCCTGCGCTGGGTGGTGGCTTTCGCGCTGCTGCTACCCCTGGGCTGGGCGGCCATCGGCACCCCGGCAGCGCGGGCGCAGATCGTCGAGCGCTGGCGCTACCTGCTGGTGCTCGGGGTGATCGGGGTGGGCGCCTACAACGCGCTGCAATACATGGCCCTGCGCACCAGCACGCCGCTCAACGTGACGCTGATCGCCTCCAGCTCGCCGGTGTGGGCGATGGTGGTGGGCGCGGTGGGTTTCAAGGTGCATCCCACCCGGCTGCAGCTCATCGGCGCGCTGCTGTCGCTGGCCGGGGTGGCGCTGGTGATGTCCCGGGGCAACCCGGCGGCGCTGGCCGACATCCACTTCGTGCAGGGCGACCTGCTGATGCTGGTGGCGATCATCGGCTGGTCGCTCTACAGCTGGATGCTCGCCAGGCCGCCCGCCCACATGCAGGGTGCGGCACGGCCCAACTGGAACTGGGCGCAGTTTCTGGTGGCCCAGGCGATCTTCGGGGTGAGCGGCGCAGTGGCGACCGCGGTGGTGGGCGACATGATCGCCCCGTCGGCCCCCACCCAGTGGTCGTGGCAGCTGGTCGCGACGATCCTGTTCGTGGCCATCGGCCCGTCGATCATCGCCTATCGCCTGTGGGGCCTGGCGGTGGCCGAAGCCGGGCCGGCGATGGCGTCGATCTTCTACAACCTCACGCCGCTGTTTGCGGCGGTGCTCTCCGCCGCAGTGATCGGCGAAGGCCCCCAGCCCTTCCACGGCGTCGCCTTCGGGCTGATCGTGGCCGGCATCGCGGTGTCGTCGCGATCCACAGCGGCGCGGGCCGGCAAGTAGGCCCCGCAGAAACAGCAAGACCCCGGCGGGGGGACGTCCGGGGTCTTGTTGCTTGCGCCTGGCGCTGGCGGATTACTTGGGCGCCAGGGTCAGGATCCACTTCACCAGCTTCTTGGCGTCGGTTTCCTTGATGGCCACCTTGTTGGGGGGCATCGCGAGGCCGCTGACCTTGTCCTTCCAGTGGCTGCCGTAGGGGTTGGAGCCTTCCAGCACCACGCGGGTCAGGAAGGCATCGGCGCCCGGCTTGCCCTTGTACATCTTGGCGACGTCCTGCCAGGCCGGGCCGATGGGGGCCATGCCGTTGGGGCCGGGAGTGCCGGACTCGATGGCGTGGCAGGTCAGGCAGCCGCTCTTGGTGGCGAGGGCCTTCATGTCATCGTCGGAGGCGGCAGCAGCGGTCGTGGCGACCATGGCCAGAACCACCGGGACGACGGTGTTGCGTAAGGCAAACATGTTTTTTCTCCTTGGCTAAAAATCGAAAGGCGCCCCGACGCGGCCCCACCGGGCCGGCAGGTGCGTCCGGATCAAATCCTTGTCCTCGTCCAGTTTCCACCGGATCGGGGACACGTGCTTGTGAATCGTGTGCGGCCTCGGGAAGATCCCGCCGGTGATGGGCTCCTCCGGCTGCACGGTCATGCCCCGGCGTGGGCCAGAGGCAGGCACAGCCGCACCTGCAGGCCGCCGCCCGGCGCCTCGTCGAACCAGCACGATCCGCCGGCCATCTCGGCCCGCTCGCGCATGCCGAGGAGGCCGCCGCGGGAGCGCCGGATGATCTCGCTGGCCTTGCCCACGCCGTTGTCGGCAATCGTCAGTTCCACCGCCTTGCCTACCTCGCGCAGGGTCAGCCGTACCTGGCTGGCCACGCTGTGACGCAGCACGTTGGTGAGGGCTTCCTGCACGGTACGGTAAAGCGCCAGCCCGGCCGCCGGCGGCAACGCCGGAAGCGATTCGGGAAAGGCCGCCTCGATGCCGAGTTGCGGCGCCCGGCCGCGCCAGCCGCTCACCAGATCATTCAGGGCGTCCATCATCTGCAGGCCTTCGAGGCCGTGGGGGCGCAGCTGGGAGAGCAGATTGCGCACCTGACCGAGCATGCGGGTGGATTCGCGGCGGATATCCCGCGCGCTTTCGGCCAGATCGTCCGGCGAAGCCCGCCCGGCGTGACGTTCGATGTAGGCGGCGGAGACATTGACTGCGGTGAGCGACTGGCCGAGCTCGTCGTGAAGCTCCCGGGCCAGTTCGCGGCGCTCGTTCTCCTGCAGGTCGAGCAGCTGGCGGGCAAGCTGCTGGCGCGCCTGGCGGGTCTCGGAAAGCTCGCCGGACATGCGCTCGATGGCGCTGGCGATGCTGGCAAACTCCTTCAGGCGGAAAGCCGGCAGGCTCACCCGGACTTCATCGCGGCCCACCCGGGCAAGGCCGTCTTCCAGTTCGCGCACCGGCTTGAGCGCCCGATGGGCTGCCAGCCAGGCCACCACCGCCATCGCCAGGGAAAACACCAGCAAGGTCGCCATGATGCGGGCGCCGTCGCGCAGGATTTCGTGGATTTCGGCCCGGGCGTCGGCGCGGATCACCAGCGTGCCGTCACCCAGGGGGATGCGCCGCTCGTGGATCTGGCGGCCGTCGAGCAGGTAGTCCACCAGCGGATCCATCCACCCGCTGCGGGCGGGCGTCAGGCTCTGCTCCAAATTTGAACGCTCCACATGGAGCGCAACGTGTCGTAACTGACCACCCGCCAGCAGGGCCTCCAGGTCGCCCGCGCGGGATTCCGGGGCGGCGCTCACCGCCAGCATGGTGTTCACCAGACGCGTCGAGGCCGCCATTTCCTCGGTCACATCCTCGCGCAGCGCCAGTCCAACCCACGCCGCCGCCGCCAACAGCAACGCGAGGGCGAATCCGAGCACATAGCCGAACAGTCGCCAGCGTAGATCCATGGGTGCCTCCCCTTGTATTCCTTTGGGAGTAATCAGAGCAAGGCATGTGCCAGCCTGCCGGCATCAGCGGACCCGACAGGCTCCGGGCGGATCGCCCCCGGGGCATCGCATGCCCTCACCCAAAAAAAACCGCCGCTCCCGGACGGGGAGACGGCGGTCATCAGGCACGATCCGCAGCGCACACGAGCGTGCAGCCGCGGGCAAGGTCACGGCATGCAGACCTGGCCAGCCACGGCGGAGATCGCACCCACGGTGGTTCCCATCACGTTGAGGTGGCCCGTGACGTTGGCAAACGCACCCTTGCCATCCGAACCGGAGATCAGGATCTGCTCGGTCATCAGCTTGGGCACGACCTGGCCGGTGGCCGACAGCTGCGGCTGAATGACCACCACGTCGGTGGTGTAGAGCGTGGTCCGGCGGGCGCCGTTGCCCAGCATCACCGACGAACGCGCGGTCTGGACGATCTGGCGCGGCAGCGGCGAGCCCGCGGCCGGCACCGCCACCGGCGCCACGGTAGCCGGCGCGCCCGGCATCAGGCTGGCCAGGGGCTCGACGGTGTTGCCCGCGTACCCCGTCGCGGTGGGGAAACCTGCCAGGTTCAGCTGCACGCTGAAGCAGTCACCGCCGAACAGCGTCGCCGGCGTGCCCGGCTGGGCAACAGTGCGGATGGTGCAGGCCGCATCCGGAAGCAGCCGGGCCGTACCGATCACCGGCACACACGCCGCACCGGCAACGCTGGAGGCAAGGGTCAGCAGCAGGGGGATGGCAAATTTCGGGGTCATGCGGATGCTCATGAAGCGATCTCCGGAGTCAGGTGGAAGGAAAGCGGAAGCGTACCGGAGCCATCGTAACGATTCAGCATCAACACCCCAAAACGGGCGGCAAGTCACCCCAAACGGTGGCGTGACATTCCGCACACGCGCCTGCACATCGGCAGCCGAACCGGTCAGTGCTGGATGCTTGGCCGCAGGGCCACCCGCTCGGCCTGACGGAGGCCGAGTCCAGCGAGACAGGATCAGCAACCGAAAAATGGGGCATCGCCCCGGCCATCCCCGGCTGGCGGACCACCGCACGCCTCGCCGGCTTCGGTGCGCCTCTCTGGTTCGAGCTGCCCGCACGGGCGCTCAAATCCGAGGAGACAGCGGCGACGGACGGCAAACCTGCATCCGGCGCCGCCACTTAAGGCTCCCTTAAGCCAGCCCAGGGATGATGCGGGGTGTATCCAGCCCCCATCATCCCCATGTCGTCCATCGCCCTTCGCCCGCTGCTTGCTGCCCTGGCCCTCGCCGGCATTGCCTTTTCTGCCGGAGCCGCCGATCCGGCCTTCATCGCCATCACGCCGTCCCAGGGGCAGGCGCTGGGGGTGGCAACCCAGCGGGCGGCCGCCGGCAGCAGCGCCGCGGCGGCCGGGTTGCCGGCCACGGTGAGCATCCCCAACAGCCAGGTGCGGGTGATCGCCGCACCGCTCGCCGGCGTGGTCGAGAGCCTCGAGACCGCGCCGGGGATGACCGTGAAGAAGGGCCAGCTGCTGGTGCGGATCTCCAGCCCCCAGGCCCTCGAACTCCAGCGCGACCGCCTTCAGGCCGACGCCCAGGCCACCTTCTCGCGCCAGACCCTGGCCCGGGACGAGCAGCTCTTCCGCGAAGGCCTGATCGCCGAATCGCGCCTCCAGGCGAGCCGCGCCAATGCCGCCCAGAGCGCCGCCCAGGCCGCCGAGCGCCGCCAGGAACTGGCCCTCGCCCAGCACAGCGGCGGGCAGACCCTGTCCCTCGTCGCCCCCATCGCCGGCAGCGTGCTGGAACAGCACGTGAGCGTCGGCCAGCGGGTCGAGCAATCCGCGCCGCTGTACCGCATCGCCCGGCTCGATCCGCTATCGGTCGAGATCCAGGCCCCGCTGGCGGTGGCCAGCCAGGTGAAGGTGGGCACGCCGCTGCGGGTTCCGTCCACCGGCGCCCGGGGCGAGTTGATCGCCGTCGGCCGGGCCGTCGATTCGGCCACCCAGAGCGTGCTGCTGCGCGGCCTCGTCACCCAGGGCGCCGACAGCCTGCGCCCGGGTCAGGCCACCGCCGTCGATCTCGATCTGGGCAACAAGGGCGCCACCGGCACCGCCACGCTGCAGGTGCCGGCCAGCGCGGTGCTCCGCCACGACAACAAGCAGTGGGTCTTCGTGGCCGCCCGCGACGCGGCGAGCACCGGCTACCGGGCGATCCCGGTGAGCGTGACCGGTCGACTCGGCGACACCAGTCTGATCACCGGCCTGCCGCCGGATGCCACCGTGGTCACCAGCGGCGTCGCCGCCCTCAAGGCCAGCTGGCTCGGCATCGGCAAGGAATGAGGGCGACCGCCCCCGCCCTGCCGCGCGCCACGCCCAACCTCTAGCGACTCACCCCGAGCCCCGACCCCATGCTCTCCCGCCTCATCGAGTTCTCCCTGACCCAGCGCCTGCTGGTGCTGGTCGCCACGCTGCTCCTCATCGGGGCCGGCGTGGTGGCCTGGCAAAGCCTGCCCATCGACGCCTTCCCGGATGTCTCGACCACCCAGGTCAAGCTCATCATCAAGGCCCCGGGGATGACGCCCGAAGAGGTCGAGTCGCGCATCACCGTGCCCATTGAGCAGGAGATGCTGGGCATTCCCCACCAGCGCATCCTGCGCTCCACGTCCAAGTACGCGCTGGCCGACGTGACCCTCGATTTCGACGACGGCACCGACATCTACTGGGCCCGCCAGCAGGTGGGCGAGCGCCTCGCCAACGTGATGGGCAACCTGCCGCCCGGCGCCACCGGCGGCCTCGCGCCGATCACCACGCCGCTGGGCGAGATGTTCATGTTCACCATCGAGGGCCCGATCTCGCTGGAAGACAAGCGCACCCTCCTCGACTGGACGATCCGCCCGGCGCTGCGCACCGTGCCCGGCGTGGCCGACGTGAACAGCCTGGGCGGCGAAGTGCGCAGCTTCGAGGTGACGCCCGACCCGGCCGCGCTGGCCGCCCGCGGCCTCAACCTCGGCCAGCTCGCCGCCGCCCTCGAAGCCAACAACCGCAACGACGGCGCCGGGCGCCTCAGCGAAGGCGAAGAGACCCTGCTGGTGCGCGCTGAAGGCGCCATCCGCAATCTCGACGACGTGCGCGCCATCGTGCTGCGGGGCGAGGGCGGCGTGGTGCGCGTGGGCGACGTGGCCGCGGTGCGCATCGGCGCCCTCACCCGCTACGGCGCGGTCACCCGCAGCGGCGAGGGCGAGGCGGTGGAGGGGCTTGTGCTCGGCCTGCGCGGCGCCAACGCCGGCAAGGTGATCGAAGGGGTGAAGGCGCGCCTCGTCGAGATCGCGCCACAGCTACCGCCGGGCGTCAGCGTGGTGCCCTTCTACGATCGCAGCGAGCTGGTCGGCCGCGCGGTGCATACCGTCTCCAAGGCGCTGGTCGAGGCCATCGTGCTGGTGCTGGTGCTGCTGCTGGCCTTCCTGGGCAACCTGCGCGCAGCGCTGGTGGTGGCGCTGATGCTGCCCCTGGCGGCGCTGGCCACCTTCATCGCGATGCGCGCGGTCGGGCTGTCGGCCAACCTGATGAGCCTGGGCGGGCTCGCCATCGCCATCGGCATGCTGGTGGATGCAGCGGTGGTGGTGGTCGAGAACGTCGAGACCCAGCTCGCCGAAGGCGGTGCCAGCAACCGGCAGCCCCTGCTCCATCTGGTCTTCCGGGCGACCCGCGAGGTGGCCGCGCCGGTGGCCTCGGGCATCCTCATCATCGTCATCGTTTTCCTGCCGCTGCTCACGCTGGAAGGGCTGGAGGGCAAGCTGTTCAGCCCGGTGGCGCTGACCATCGTGTTCGCCCTGTCGGCCTCGCTGATCCTGTCGCTCACCGTGGTGCCGGTGCTGGCGTCCTTCCTGCTCAAGCGCGGCGACGCCCACGAGCCGTGGCTGATCCGCAAGCTGCAGGCCGGCTACGCGCCGCTGCTCGACTTCGCCCTCAGCCGCGGCCGGCTGGTGGCGGGCCTCGCGGGGGCGTCGCTGGTGGCCGCCGGGGTGGCCTACCTCGCCCTCGGCAAGGCCTTCATGCCGACGATGGACGAAGGCGACATCATCATGCAGCTCGAAAAACTGCCTTCCATCAGCCTCGCCCAGACCATCGCCACCGACCTGCGCGTGCAGCAGGCGGTGATGCAGCAGGTGCCGGAGGTGAAGGCCATCGTCGCGCGCACCGGCTCGGACGAGCTGGGCCTCGACCCGATGGGCCTCAACCAGACCGACACCTTCCTCGTCCTCAAGCCCCGCGACGAATGGCGCCAGCCCGATAAAAACTGGCTGGCCGACCAGCTGCGGGCGGTGATGGAGAACTTCCCCGGCATCGCCCTCACCTTCACCCAGCCCATCGACATGCGCGTCTCCGAGATGCTCACCGGCGTGCGCGGCGATCTGGCGATCAAGCTCTACGGGCCGGATCTGCCCACCCTCAACCACCTGGCCAGCCAGATCGAGGCGGTGGTGAAGGCCGTGCCTGGCGCCGAGGACACCATCACCATCCGCAACGAGGGCGTGCAATACCTCAAGGTGCAGGTGGATCGCCTGGCCGCCGGCCGCTTCGGGCTCAACGTCGAGGACGTGCAGAACAGCCTGCGCAGCCTGCTCGAAGGCCGCATCGCCGGCACGGTGATCGAATCCGGCCGCCGCGTGCCGCTGCTCATCCGCGGCCCCGGCAGCCTGCAGAACGACCCGGACGCCTTCGCCGCGATCCGCATCACCACGCCCGACGGCCACAGCCTGCCGCTGGCCAGCGTGGCGCGCATCGAACGCATCGACGGCCCGGTCAAGGTCGACCGCGAAAACGCCCAGCGCTACGCGGTGATCCAGTCCAACGTGCGCGACCGCGATCTGGTCGGCTTCGTGGATGAAGCCCGCGCCGCCGTCGCCGCCAAGGTGCCGCTGCCCGCCGGCTACCGCCTCGCCTGGGGTGGCCAGTTCGAGAACCAGCAACGCGCCGCCACCCGCCTGGGCGTGGTGGTGCCGGTGGCCCTCGGGCTGATCTTCGTGCTGCTGTTCTCCACCTTCGGCTCGGTGCGCCAGGCCCTGCTGGTGCTGGCGATGGTGCCCTTCGCGATGGTCGGCGGCATCTTTGCGCTGGCCCTGTCGGGCGAATACCTGTCGGTGCCGGCCTCGGTGGGCTTCATCGCGCTCCTGGGCATCGCGGTGCTCAACGGGGTGGTGATGGTCACCTACTTCAACCAGCTCCACGCCCGGGGCATGCCCATCGGCCAGGTGGTGGTCGAAGGCGCCAGACGCCGCCTGCGCCCGGTGCTGATGACCGCCAGCATCGCCGCCCTGGGCCTGGTGCCGCTGCTGTTTGCCACCGGCCCCGGCTCCGAAGTCCAGCGCCCCCTCGCCATCGTGGTGATCGGCGGGCTGGTCAGCGCCACCGCCCTCACCCTGCTCCTGCTGCCGCTGCTGTACCGCCGCTTCGGCATCGCCCCTGCCGCCCCCACCGCCCAATGAGCCCAGACCCGTCCCCCGTCGTCCTGACCCTCGTGATGCCCGCTGAGGTCGAGGACGCCCTGATCGACACCCTGCTCGAACACCCCGAGCTCGCTCCCGGCTTCACCACCGATGCCGTCGAGGGCCACGGCGAGCGCATCCGCTTCGTCGGCACCGCTGAAGAGGTGCGCGGCCGCGCCGCCTACTGCCGCGTCCAGCACGTCACCACGCGGGATGCCGCCGAGGCGCTGCTCGCCATCCTGCGCGAGCGCTTTGCTGGCAGCCGGGTGTATTTCTGGATCACTCCGGCGCTCGCCTTCGGGAGACTCGAATGACCCGCCGCCTGCTCGCCCTCCTCCTCGCCGCTCTGCCCTTCTGCAGCCACGCCGGCGACGCCGACGCCCCGGATCTGCCGCCCCGCGCCCAGGTGCTGGACGCCGTGCTCGGCAGCCCGCAGGTGCGCGCCGCCGGATCGCAGATCTCGGTGGAGGAGGCCCGCAGCCGGCGCCTCGAAGCCGGCCCCCACGAATGGAACCTGCGCCTGATGGACCGCCAGCGCCGGGTGCGCGTGGCACCGGGCGAGCGCTACAACGAATGGGAAGTGGGCGTCGAGCGCGCCGTCCGCCTGCCGGGCAAGCTGGATCTCGACCGCCAGCTCGGCGCCGCCGGCATCGCCAGCGCTCGCATCGCCCGCGGTGACGCCCTCCACGAAACCAGCCGGATGCTACTCGCCGGCTGGTTCGACTGGCTGCGCGAAAACGCCGCCGCCGACCAGTGGCGCCGCCAGCGCGACATCCTCGCCCGCCAGGCGCAAGTGGTGCAGCGCCGGGTCGAGCTGGGCGATGCGCCGAAGCTGGAACGCCTGCAGGCCGACGCCGCCCTCGCCCAGGCCGAAGCCCAGCTGGCCCAGGCCACCGGCCGCGCACAGGTGGCCGCCGAAGGCCTGCGCCGCCTGTACCCGGCCCTCAGCCTGCCGTCCAACGTGCCCGAAACCGCCCCGCCCGCCATCGACGACGATGCCGCGGCCTGGATCACCGCGATCCTCGAACACAACCACGAGCTGGGCGTGGCGCGCTCCGAGAGCGCCCGTGCCCGCATCGGCGCCAGCCGCAGCGACGCCGAACGCCGCCCCGACCCCGCCGTGGGCGTGCACGTGGGCCGCGACAAGAGCAGCGAGGAGCAGGTCGTCGGCCTCAGCCTCCTCATTCCGCTCTCCGGTGCCGGCCGCCGGGCCGACGCCGAGGCCGCCGTCGCCAACGCCGAGACCGCCTCGTGGCGCGAAGCCGGCGTGCTGCGCAAGGTCGAGGCCGAAGCCGCCGCCCTGCACCGCCGCGCCCGCGCCGCGTGGGCCGGCTGGCAGAGCCAGCAGGCCGCCGCCGACGCCCTGGGCAAGAGCGCCGACCTCACCGAGCGGGCCTGGCAGCTGGGCGAAGGCAGCCTCACCGACACCCTCAACGCCCGCCGCCTGGCCCACGAGGCGCGCCTCGCCGCCCGGCTGGCCGGGCTCGACGCCAGCGAAGCCCGCTACCGCCTGCTCCTCGACGCCCACCGGCTATGGCCGCTGGACATGGACGCCCACGACGACGACCACGATCATCCCTGACCGCTCGCGCCGCCCGAATGCAGCCCGATCCGGTTGCCCTCGCTGTCGGCAAACATCGCGATGAAGCCGATCTCCGGGCTGATCTCGGTCTTGGGCATCAGCACCGTGGCGCCGGCCTCCACCGCCCGCGCCAGGGGCACGGCCAGATCGTCGCCGCCATCCAGATAGATCACCACCCCGTGGTCGCCGGGCTTGCCGTCCGGGCAGGCGATCAGCGCGCCGCCGGTGGCCGGGTCGGCGTACGGAAGGACGGCCATGCGCATCCCGCACATCTCCTCCACCTTGAGGGTGATGGCGAAGGTGGCTTCGTAAAAGCGGCAGGCGCGATCCAGATCGGTGACGGGGATTTCAAACCAGTTGATGAGTCGTTGCATGGCGTGCTCCTGAATGCAGGTTGATTGGAGCCGCCATTCTGGCCGCCCCCTCCTGACAGCCTCCCGTCAGGAGCCCGCCCGCACCTCCCTCGCCGCCGCGCTATCCTGACAGCCTTGTGTCAGGAGCCCCCTCATGCGCCGTGCCGACCGCCTGTTCCAGATCGTCCTGCTCCTCGACCGGGGCCGGGCCGTCACCGCCCGGGAGCTCTCCGAAGCCCTGCAGGTCTCCGAGCGCACCATCTACCGCGACGTGGCCGACCTGTCCCGCTCCGGCGTGCCCATCAGCGGCGAGGCCGGCGTGGGCTACCTGATGCGCCCGGGCTACCGCCTGCCGCCACTGATGTTCGACGCCGACGAGCTGGCCGCCCTCGCCCTGGGCAGCCGGATGGTGCAGAGCTGGGCCGACCCGGCCCTCGGCCGCGCCGCCGAGCGCGCCCTGCTGCGCATCGAATCGGTGCTGCCCAAGGCCCTGCGCCACGACCCCGCCCGCGATGCCCTGCTGGTGCCTGGCTTCCACGTGCCCGAGGCCATGCGCGCGCCGTTGACCGAACTGCGCGAAGCCATCGCCGCCCATCGCAAGCTGCGCATCGCCTACACCCGGGCCGACGGCGCCGCCAGCGAGCGGATCATCCACCCGGTGGGACTGGTGTTCTGGGGCGAAACCTGGACGCTCGGCGCCTGGTGCGAGCTGCGCGGCGACTTCCGCAGCTTCCGCCTCGACCGCATCGCCGGCGTCGCGGCCCTCGACGAGGTTTTCAACGGCGACGGCCTCCTCGCCCGCTACCTGCAGGCCGCCCAGCACGACGCCTGCGCCAACGCCACGTATTGACACCTTCTGGCGCTGCCCAAATGGCGTAAAATCCGCTCCCGGTTTATTCGATCCAGAACGACGTCCGATGAGCACCTCCGACGCCAACCACTGCCTCGACTGCGGCGCCTGCTGCGCCTTCTTTCGTGTCTCCTTCTACTGGGCCGAAGCCGACGCCCGGGGCATTCCTGCCGACCTCACCGAGCCGATCAACACGCGGTTCAGCTGCATGGCCGGCACCAACCAGCGGACTCCCCGCTGCCACGCCCTGGCCGGCGAGGTGGGCCAGCGGGTCGGCTGCACGATCTACGAACAGCGCCCCGACCCGTGCCGGGAGGTGCAGCCCGGTGACGCCCAGTGCAACAAGGCCCGCGCGAGTTACGGCATGCCCGCCATCGAGACCTGGTGCCTCCAGTCGCCGATCCCGCGGCACACCGCCGACCAGCCTGCGCCCACCCCGGACTGAACCGCCCCTTTCCGCACGCAAAAAAAGAGAGACGCCGCAGCGCCTCTCTTTTTTTGAATCATGCGGCTGCGGCGATACATCCGCCGCCCGCTGGCCTCAGCCGGCGTCCACTGTCCGGGCGATCAGCGCCTTGATGGCGTCGGCGTCCACGTCCATCACCTCGACGCGCTGGGGCAGCGCCTCGATGTTCTCGAGGCCGGCCGGGCGCGCCGGCTTGCGGCCCAGGGCCTCGACGATGGTCTCTTCAAACTTGGCCGGCTGGGCGGTCTCGAGCACCAGCGTCGGCACGGCCGGGTCGCGCAGCTCCAGCGCCACCTTGAGGCCGTCGGCAGTGTGGGTGTCGATCACGGTGGCGTACTTTTCATCCGCCAGGCGGATCGTCGCAAGGCGATCGGCGTGGTTGCTGCTGCCCGACACGAAACCGTAGTCACCGATCTTGGCGAATTCCGGCGAGGCGGACAGATCGAAGGCGCCGCCGGCGTCGACCTTGCTCCACAGGGCGCGCACGGTGTCGCCGCTGCGGCCGACCAGATCGAACACGAAGCGCTCGAAGTTGGAGGCCTTGGAGATGTCCATCGACGGGCTGGAGGTGGCGTGGGTCTCGGCGGTGTTGCGCGGGCGGTAGATGCCGGTGCGGAAGAACTCGTCGAGCACGTCGTTCTCGTTGGTGGCGAGGATCAGTTTGGCCACCGGCAGGCCCATCTGGCGGGCGATGTGGCCGGCGCAGATGTTGCCGAAGTTGCCCGACGGCACCGCGAAGGCGACCTGCTGGTCGTTGTTCTCGGTGGCGGCAAAGTAGCCCTTGAAGTAGTAAACGATCTGCGCCGCGACGCGGGCCCAGTTGATCGAATTGACGGCGCCGATCTTGTACCTGGCCTTGTAGGCGTGGTCGTTGGAGACCGCCTTCACCACGTCCTGGGCGTCGTCGAACATGCCGCGCACGGCGATGTTGTAGATGTTTTCATCCTGCAGCGAGTACATCTGGGCGCGCTGGAAGGCGCTCATGCGGCCGTGGGGCGACAGCATGAACACGCGCACGCCATGCTTGCCGCGCATGGCGTATTCGGCCGCCGAGCCGGTGTCGCCGGAGGTGGCGCCGAGGATGTTGATCTGCTCGCCGCGCTTGTCGAGCACGTATTCGAACAGGTTGCCCAAGAGCTGCATCGCCATGTCCTTGAAGGCGAGCGTCGGGCCGTTGGAGAGCTCCAGCAGGCCAAGCCGGCCCGGCTCCAGCCAGTGCACCGGGGTGATCTCGACGGCCTTGGCGTCGTCGCGCACGTAGCCGTAGACATCGGCGGTGTAGGTCTTGTCGCAGATGGCCTTCAGGTCGGCGGCGGGGATGTCGTCGATGAAGCGCGACAGGATCGCGTAGGCCAGTTCGGCGTAAGAGAGCTTGCGCCACGCATCCAGATCGGCGCGGGTCACCTGCGGGTAGGACTCCGGCAGGTAGAGGCCGCCATCCGGCGCCAGGCCGCCAAGCAGGATGTCACAGAAGGATTGGGGGGCAGACTGGCCGCGGGTGGAGATATAGCGCATGGTTCTCGCCGAAATGAAAAACGAAAACCTTGGAAGATAGCACAGCCGGCGGGCCTTGACCGTGCCGGGCTCGGCGGGCGGCCGTTCAGCCTGCAGATCGCGCCCCGGCCAGCCCCTTCACCAGCACACCGGCAAACAGCGCCACACCCGCCGCCAGCAGCAGCGCACCGGCAGTGATGCCGGCCGTCAGCAGCCCGCCACCCGTCAGGAACAACGCCGTGCGTAGCGCACCGAAGCGCACCAGCGCGGCCCGCAGTTGCGCCCGCGGCGGCGTCGCCGGCCCAGGAAAGCGCCACACCGGCAGCAGCTGCGACAGCGCACCCGTCACCAGCGGCAGCAGGAAGAGCGCGAAGAAGCCCGTCACCGCCGGCCGCCCCAGCATCCCGCCCAGGCCGTGGACGAACCCCGTCGCGATCACCGTCAGCAGGCCGAGTCCGGCGCCAAACAGCGCCACGCCGGCACCGTCCTTGATGATCCGTCGGGCGCCGAAAGTCTTTACCCAGCCGGCCAGGGTGTGGATCACCACGCCAGCCAGCACCAGCGCCCCTACGGGCGCCAGCCAGTGGGCAAGCCCCGCCAGCGCACTCGCTGCCACGCCACCGACCGCCCACGGCAATTGCTTGCGCAGGCGCAGGGCGGCCTGGGGATCGGGCATGCCGAGGGCGGTGGGCATCAGCACATGCAGCGTGCCCACCGCCGCCAGCCCGATGAAGCCGAGGGTGTTGAGGTGCAGGTGCGCCAGCCGCAGCGCGGCATAACCCGCCGGCCACAGCAGCCCGGCGAGGATCGCCACCAGCGCCACCAGCAGGCAGGCCAGCGACGCCTTGTACCAGGCGAGGCCCGCGTGCGGCTTGCCGAGGCAGGCCCGGCCGCGCCGGAAAGTCCAGCCGAGCATCAGCCCCGTCGCCACCAGCCCGACGAGGATCGCCGGGTGCAGGCCCCAGCCAGGCACCACGCCCGCCAGCACCGCCACCACCAGCGCGCCGGCCGCCTGCATCGCCAGCGGCAGCCGGTGGATTGCAGGCTCCACACCCGCGCTGCGGGTCAGCACCGGCACGAAATGTCCCATCGCCGCGAAGATCAGCGGCATCGCCCCCAGCGCGAACGCCGCGTGGGCCACCGCGGCCGGCGGCGCGCCCGCCACCGTCAGCCCCACCGCCAGCGCAAAGGCCGCCACCGCGCTACAGCCGAGATAAATCAGCACTGCCTGCTCCTGTCTTTCGTCACCGGGCCATCAGACCGGATTGTCCGCCACGAACCACCGATCCGACCAAACCCACATCAAGGCCGCCCGTCGCAAAGCCCGGCAGACTGCCGGTTCCACCGGCCACCCGCAAGCCATGCCCTCCGTCCGCCAAGCCCTTCACGACTTCGCCCGTCGCTACCTGTTCGCCGACGCCGCGCCCATCTCTCCTCCCGAACGCCACCGCAGCACCCTCGCCGCCCTGCTGGGGGTGATGATCTTCGAAGGCGTGCTGTTCGTGCTGCCGGTATCGCCGGAAGCCCGGCGCCTGCTGGCGCCGCTGGGCGCCACCTCGGTGATCCTCTTCGTGCTGCCCCACAGCCCCCTCGCCCAGCCGTGGTCGGTGATCGGCGGGCTGCTGCTGCCGGCGCTGGTGGGCTTTGCCAGCGGCCACTGGCTGCCCAACGCCTGGCTTGCGGTGAGCGCTGCGGTGTCGGTGTCGGTGTGGTTGATGGCCCGCCTGCGTTGCATCCACCCGCCCGGCGGCGCGATGGCGATCGTGATGGCCACGGCCGCCGCCCAGGGGCTGGATGCCGTCACCAGCCTCGGTGCCGCGGCCAGCAACGTGGTGGCGATGCTGATCGCGGCCACCGCGGTGAACAACCTGATCCCCGGCCGCCGCTACCCGCTGTGCTCGCCGCCGACCGCCGCACCGCGCCCTACGCGCCCCAGCCCGGCGGGCATCCGCCAGCCCGACATCGCCGCGGCACTCGAGGAGATCGACGCTTACCTGGACGTGAGCGAGGACGACCTGACCCAGGTCTTCCAGCGTGCGGCGCGCCATGCCTTTCATCGCCACGTGCTGCTCACCTGCGGCGACGTGATGACGCCCGCCCCGGTGAGCGTCGAATTTGCGACCGAACTGAACGAGGCCTGGCGGCTGATGAACCGCCACAATCTGGCGCTGCTGCCGGTGATCGACCGGAGCCGCCGGGTGATCGGCCTGCTGCGTCTGGAGGATTTTCTGCGCCACGTGGAGCCGGATAGCGCCCGCGGCATCGGCGACAACGTGCGCCGCCTGCTGCGCCCGACCCCTGGCACCCATTCCGACAAACCCGAGGTCGCCGGCCAGATCATGCTGACGCCCGGCCTTGGCCTGAAGTGCGTGGACACCACCGACGGCATCGCCGTGGCCGCCGACCTGCTGGGCACCGGCGGCCAGGCCGGGGTGCCGGTGGTGGATGGAAGTGGGCGCCTCGCCGGCCTCATCACGCCCGCCACGATGACGGCAGTGCTGCTGCAGCACGAGGCGCTGGATTACGTGCGGGGCGACGACGGGCTCATCGCCTCCGCTATTTGATGCAGTTTCAGCAACAATCAAACATTCATTGTTGCTGAAACTGGAACATCAGGCGACCTTGGCAAAGTCGATCACGATCGCGCCGGGCTCGCGCTGCTGATAGGTGATCGTCACCTTCTCGCCGTAGCGCTGCTGCAACTGGCCCAGCAGCGGGATCGGGTCGTGATCGTTGCAGAAACGCATCGTCTCGCCCGGCATCAGCGCGTCCAGCGCACCAAAGATCGCGGCATGGCGAAAGCGCTTGGCAATGCCGCGGGCGTCGAAGGGGTACAGGGCTTCCGGGGTGGTGTGGTTGCAGACGTGGATGGTTTGCATCGAGGCGCTCCTGGGGTGTCGATAAAGTCCGACTGAATTTGTCGGGTATGGCCAGTGTGCCGGCGGCGCCAGGGTGTTTCCTTGATCTGGATCGGGTTTTGCGGGCGAGGCCGGCCGGACCTCACCGCTTTGAACCCAGACAAGCAATGTTATAACATTGCAGATTCGGCGCCACGCAAGGGCAAAAAGTCCTCCCTCCAGGCACGACCGGCGCCGGCATTGGATCCCAAGCCGACACCTCCGCCCACTCTGGCCACCGACTTCCCCACATGCAAGCTCCCGCCAAGGAACGCCTTACGAGCATCGACGCCCTGCGCGGCAGCGTGATGCTCCTGATGCTGGTCGATCACGTCCGGGAGTACTTCTATCTGCACCAGCAGGTATCGGACCCGATGCTGATCGGCGCGACGGCGCCGGCGCTGTTCTTCACCCGTCTCACCAGCCACGTGTGCGCGCCCATCTTCGTCCTGCTGACCGGGCTGAGCGCCCGCCTCTACGGCAGCAAGGCCGGGCGGGGGCCGGGGGACACCGCGGCCTATCTGGCAAAGCGCGGGCTGCTGCTGGTTGCCCTGGAGCTGACCGTGATCAACTTTGCCTGGAGCTTCGCCTTTCCGCCGCCCATGTTCTACCTGCAGGTGATCTGGGTGATCGGCCTGTCCATGCTCGCCCTCGCAGCCCTGCTGTGGTTGCCGTCAGGCGTGCAACTCGCCCTGGCGAGCCTGATCCTATGCGGCCACAACCTGCTCGACGGCATCCACTTCGCCAGCGGGTCACCGGGCTTCATTCCGTGGGCCATTCTGCACGACCGCAGCATCATCGATCTGGGCGGCGGACTCCAGGCCCGAACCTCCTACCCGCTGCTGCCCTGGATCGGCATCATCCTGGCCGGCTACCTGCTCGGTGGCTGGTATGGCCCGGACACCGCCCCCAACGCCCGGGCACGCCGTCTGGCCCTTGCCGGAGGCGCAGCCGTGGCCGGCTTCGTGCTGCTGCGGTGGCTGAACAGCTACGGGGATGCGCGCTGGGCGCCGGGCGCCACCGCCATCGAGACGGCGATGTCCTTCCTCAACATCACCAAGTACCCGCCCTCCCTTCAGTTCAGCCTGCTCACCCTGGGCCTCGGACTGCTGGCGCTGGGCTGGCTGGAAAGGGTCCGCCCGTGGCCCGCGCTGATCCGCTTCGGCAGCGTCCCGATGTTCTTCTATGTCGTCCACCTGTATGCGCTGCACCTGCTTCATGACCTGCTCGGCGCCCTGAATGCCCCTGGTGACGGAAGCCGCTACGGGCTGAGCGCCGTGTGGCAGATCTGGGCACTCGCCGTCCTGGTCGCCCTGGCCATGTACTGGCCCTGCCGGTGGTTCGCCCGCATCCGCCGCACCACGTCGGCCGGGTGGCTCAGCTACTTCTGACCCTCTCCTTCACATCCCGCTGCATCCTCAGTCAAAGACAGAAACGATGAGAATCAAGGCCATCCCGCTCGCAATCTCCGCGATCTTCGCCACCGCCGGCCACGCTGCCGACAGTGGCGAAGCAACCATCACCCTCGGCGAAGTCAGTGTCCATGGCGCCGCCGGCCCGCTGACCACCCACAGCATCCTCACCTCGGTGGATATCCTGGGTGGCGACCAGGTGGCAACCAAGAACGTGGCAAACAGCTGGGAGCTCCTCGGCCAGATGCCCGGCATCCAGCTCACCGAGACGCGGATGGGCGCCGAGTCCGGCAAGGCGACCTTCCGCGCCTTCAACGGCGAGGGCTACATCAACGGCATCAAGGTGCTGATCGACGGCATTCCGAGCAACGTCAACAGCGGCAACCAGCGTTTCATCGACATGATCTTTCCGCTGGATGTCGAGTACATCGAGGTCGTCCGGGGCACCAACGATCCGCGCTACGGGCTGCACAACATCGGCGGCAACATCAACCTGGGCACGCGCCAGGGCGGAAACTACACGGATGGCCGCCTGAGCGTCGGGAGCTTCAACACCCGGGAAGTCCAGTTCGCGCTGGGGCGGGAATCCGACGGCTTCGCCCAGAACTACTTCGTGGCCAAGCAGGATTCGGACGGCCATCGGGATCATTCCCGCTCCGAGAAGTACAGCCTGGGCGGCAAGTGGTTCTACACCACCGCCGACAACCACCTCAAGCTCGGACTGACTGCCCGGCTCTACGAGCATTCGGCCGAGGAGGCCGGTTATCTGACCGCCGCCGAACTGGCCGCGAACAGAAAGCAGTCCCCGTCCAAGAACGCCAACGACGGCGACGACCGCGACATGCAGCAGATCGCCGCCCACCTGGACTGGCAGATCCGCGACGGCCTGATGCTCAGCAACCGGCTGTACTACAACCGCTACCTGGACGACCGCAAGATCACCTTCACCAGCTACACCGCAGGCAACGCCCCGCGCCAGCGCCGTCAGTGGGATGAAACCCAGACCGGGCTGATGAGCACCCTGACCTGGCAGGCCGGCCCGGCACTGACCGTCGACGGCGGCTTCAACCTCGAACGTCAGGACAACGAGTACCGCCGCTACCGCTACATCTACAGCGACCCCACCAATTTTTCGGCCACCCCGGCCCGAATCCAGAACGACGACCAATACACGTTCAACAACGTCGGCGCGTACGTGCAGATGATCGTCAAACCGACGAGCGACCTGAAGATCGTCCCGGCCTTCCGGGTGGACCGCTTCTCGGGCAACACGCGGCTCAACAGCACCGGCGTGTCGGCGCCGCTGCAGGACTACGGCTGGATCAACCAGCCCAAGCTGAGCGTGGTCTATACCCTCAGCCCGGGCGCCCATCTCTACGCCAACTGGGGCAAGACCTTCCAGGTGCTGACCGGCTCCCGGGAGCCGGCCTACCTCACGCCGGGGCAATCAACCTACAAGCCCTCCATCAACACGGGCAAGGAGATCGGCATCAAGGTGAAGCCCTTGCCCGGCACCGAAGCGCGGCTGGCGCTGTGGCAACAGGACGCCACCGACGAGGTCGCCAACATGCCGAGCACCGGCACGACGGTCGGCCTGGGTGAAACCCGGCGCAAGGGCATCGACCTGCAACTGACCAGCCGGCTCTCCGAGCGCTGGACGGTCTGGGTGTCCCACGCGGTGCAGGAGGCAAAGGTTGTTCGGGCCTTCACGGCCAGCGGCGCCCCGCTTGCCGGCAAGGAAGTCTTCTCGACGCCCCGCTTCATCACCAACCTGGGGACGGATTACCGGATCAATGGCGACTGGCAGCTCGGGCTGCAGGGCCGGGCCCAGGGCAAGTACTTCATCGACGACATGAACGCGAAGGGCAAGTACGGCGGCTTCGCGGTGCTCGATGCCAGCCTGCGCTACAACCTGACGCCCAAGGCCAGCGTCGACCTGCAGATCCGCAACCTGACGGATCGCAAGTACGAATACGTGTGGTACGACAACTTCTTCTGGGGCGGCAGCGATCAGCCGATGTTCTCGCCGGCACCGGGCCGCTCGGGCTATCTGTCGCTCAACATGAAGATGTAGGCCTGCGCTCCACGCCCCTCCCCGGCCCACAAAAAACAAGAAGCCGCCCGAAGGCGGCTTTTTGCTGGAACCGGGAATCCGGATGAATTACAGGTTCTCGAGGCGCAGGCGGGTCACCTTGCCGGTCACCGAATCCAGGCCCTCGACCTTGGCGATCGCCGCGACCATGTTCTTCTCGATGGTCAGGTGGGTCAGGATGATGATGTCGGTCTGGGATTCGCCCTCTTCCGGCTCACGCTGCAGCATGGCGTCGATGGAGATCGACTGGTCGGCCAGGATGCGGGTGATGTCGGCCAGCACGCCCGGCTTGTCGAGCACGCGCAGGCGCAGGTAGTAGCTGGTCTCGACTTCGTCGATCGGCAGCACCGGCAGCTCGGTGATCTGGTCCGGCTGGAAGGCCAGGTGCGGCACGCGGTGCTCGGGGTCGGCGGTGTGCAGGCGGGTGACATCCACCAGATCGGCGATCACGGCGGAGGCGGTCGGCTCGGCGCCGGCGCCCTTGCCGTAGTAGAGGGTGGCGCCGACGGCGTCGCCCTGCACCAGCACGGCGTTCATCGCGCCTTCGACGTTGGCGATCAGGCGCTTTTCGGGGATCAGCGTGGGGTGCACGCGCAGCTCGATGCCGGTGTCGCGGCGGCGGGCGATGCCCAGCAGCTTGATGCGGTAGCCCAGCTGCTCGGCGTACTTGATGTCCACGCCGTCGAGCTTGCTGATGCCTTCCACGTAGGCCTTGTCGAACTGCACCGGCACGCCGAAGGCGATGGACGCCATCAGGGTCGCCTTGTGAGCGGCGTCGACGCCTTCGATGTCGAAGGTCGGGTCGGCTTCGGCGTAACCCAGGCGCTGCGCTTCGCCCAGCACTTCGGCGAAGGACAGGCCCTTGTCGCGCATCTCGGACAGGATGAAGTTGGTGGTGCCGTTGATGATGCCGGCCAGCCACTGGATGCGGTTGGCGGAGAGGCCTTCACGCAGCGCCTTGATGATGGGGATGCCACCGGCGACGGCGGCTTCAAACGCCACCATCACGCCCTTCTTCTGGGCGGCGGCGAAGATCTCGTTGCCATGCACGGCGAGCAGCGCCTTGTTGGCGGTGACCACGTGCTTGCCGTTCTCGATGGCCTTGAGCACGAGCTCCTTGGCGATGCCATAGCCGCCGATCAGCTCGACGACGATGTCGATCTCGGGATCGGTGACGACCGAGAAGGCGTCGTCGGTCAGCTTGACACCGTCACCGGCAACCTTCTTCGCCAGTTCCAGGTTCTTGTCGGCCACGGCGGTAATGCGGATCGGCCGGCCGGCGCGGCGGGTGATTTCTTCTTCGTTGCGCTTGAGGACGGTGAAGGTGCCACCGCCGACGGTGCCGATGCCCAGGAGGCCAACATTGATGGGTTTCATGGTTCTGGTGGAGTGAAGAGTTAGGGTGAAGGATGAAAAAACGGCCGGCGCAGACTGCGGCCGGCCGGGATGTCAGGTGCCGTGCCGCTTGCGGTACGCCGCGAGGAAGCGCGCAATGCGGCCGATGGCGTCACGCAGGTCGTCCTCGTGGGGCAGGAAGACCAGCCGGAAGTGGTCGGGGCTCGGCCAGTTGAAGCCGGTGCCCTGCACCAGCAGCACGCGCTCGGCCTCGAGCAGCTCGGCGATGAACTGCTGGTCGTCCTCGATGGGGTACATCTTGGGGTCGAGCTTCGGGAACATGTACAGCGTGGCCTTGGGCTTGACGCAGGTGACGCCGGGGATCGCGGTGATGAGTTCGTGGGCGAGATCGCGCTGGCGACGCATGCGGCCGCCGGGGGCGACGAGGTCGTCGATGCTCTGGTAGCCGCCGAGGGCCGTCTGGATCGCGTACTGGCCCGGCACGTTGGCGCACAGGCGCATCGAGGCCAGCATGTTGAGGCCCTCGATGTAGTCGGCCGCCGGGCGCTTGTCGCCGGAGACCACCATCCAGCCGGCGCGGTAGCCGCAGGAACGGTAGTTCTTGGACAGGCCATTGAAGGTGACGGTGAGGACATCTTCGGACAGCGAGCCGATGGAGGTGTGCGTGATGCCGTCGTACAGCACCTTGTCGTAGACCTCGTCGGCGTAGATGATCAGGCCGTGCTCGCGGGCGATCGACACGATGGCCTTGAGGGTTTCGTCGGGGTAGACGGCGCCGGTCGGGTTGTTCGGGTTGATGATGACGATGGCGCGGGTGTGCGGGGTGATCTTGGCACGGATGTCGTCCAGATCGGGCTGCCAGTCGTTGGCTTCGTCGCAGATGTAGTGGCGCGGGGTGCCGCCGGAGAGGCTCACCGCGGCGGTCCACAGGGGGTAGTCGGGCGCCGGCACCAGCACTTCGTCGCCGGTGTTGAGCAGCGCGTTCATGGCCATCACGATGAGTTCGGACACGCCGTTGCCCACGTAGATGTCTTCCAGCGTCACACCCTTGATGTGCTTCTGCTGGGTGTAATGCATGATCGCCTTGCGGGCCGCGAAGATCCCCTTCGAATCCGAGTAGCCGGCCGCGTTGGGCAGGTTGCGGATCATGTCGAGCTGGATTTCTTCCGGCGAATCGAAGCCGAAGGCGGCCAGATTGCCGATGTTCAGCTTGATGATCTTGTGGCCCTCGTCCTCCATCTTCTTCGCCTTCTGCAGCACGGGGCCGCGGATGTCGTAGCAGACGTTGGCGAGTTTGTCGGACTTGCGGATTGGTTGCACGGCGGTTTCCGTTTCCTGGAGAGTGGGCGCGGGCTCGGTGGCGACACGCAGTTTGGCTTGGCGACTCATTGTTCCACGCGTGGTCGGCACAAGAGTGCGGAACGACGCAAAGCTATAATGTTACCCAAGCCACCCTGACCGGGCAAATCAGCCCCCGTCCCTGGACCCATAAAAATCATGAAACTTCACCTCGACAAGAGCGACCAGTACTACACCATCGCCCGTTACGACGCGCGCCACGTGATGATCGGGCCCGTGCGCCACGAATCGAACCTCATCGTCATGCCCGAACGCCTCGACACCAGCTGGCACCCCGGCAGCTTCGAAACCCTCGACGAAGCCGCCTTTGCCCACCTGGCCGGGCTGGGCTGCGAGATCGTGATCCTCGGCACCGGCATGCGCCAGCGCTTTCCGGCCCCCAAGCTGATGAAGGCCCTCATCGACGCCCGCATCGGGCTGGAGGTGATGGACCTGGGCTCCGCCTGCCGGACCTACAACATCCTGGTGGCCGAGCACCGCAACGTGGCCGCGGCGCTGCTCTTCGACCCGGCCTGACGGGCAATCTTCACGCCGGGCCGATTGTCAGCCCGGCGCGTTTCGGATTAGGCTGGCGGCGCACCCCAACCGAATCCGGAGACATCATGCTCGACCAGGCAGCGCCCGACTTCAGCCTTCCCGCCACCGGCAACCCCGACTTCAGCCTGTCGTCCCTCAAGGGCAGCAAGGTGGTGCTCTACTTCTACCCGAAGGACAGCACCCCGGGCTGCACCACCGAAAGCCAGAACTTCCGCGACCTGCACGACGAGTTCGTCGCCGCTGGCGCGGTCGTGCTGGGCATCTCCCGCGACAGCATCAAGTCCCACGACAACTTCCGCGCCAAGCAGGCGCTGCCCTTCGCCCTGGTCTCCGACCCGGACGAGACCGCCTGCACGCTTTTCGGCGTGATGAAGATGAAGAACATGTACGGCAAGCAGGTGCGCGGCATCGAGCGCAGCACCTTCGTGATCGACGCCGATGGCGTGCTGCGCCGCGAATGGCGCGGCGTGAAGGTGCCCGGCCACGCCCAGGAAGTGCTGGACTATGTGAAGACGCTGTAAGCCCCCGACCCCACGACAGGCAGCCCACGAAGACGAGACCACCATGGCCACCCGACGCCCCGCGAAGTCCAAAGCCCCCGCCACCAAGCTGTTCGTCCTCGACACCAACGTGCTCATGCACGACCCCACCAGCCTCTACCGCTTCGAAGAGCACGACATCTTCGTGCCGATGATGACGCTGGAAGAACTCGACTCCAACAAGAAGGGCATGTCGGAAGTCGCCCGCAACGCCCGCCAGGCCAGCCGCTCCCTCGACGAGATCGTCGGCTCCTGCCCGGAGGGCATCGAGTCCGGGATCAGCCTCGCCGGCCCGTCGTCTGAGCTGGCCAGCGGCCGGTTGTTCCTCCAGACCGAAGCCATCGACATCAAGCTGCCCGCCGCGCTGCCCACCGCCAAGGGCGACAACCAGATCCTCGCGGTGGTGATGTACCTCTACGAGAAGTTCGACAAGAAGCGGGCGGTGATCCTGGTATCGAAGGACATCAACATGCGCATCAAGGCCCGCGCGCTGGGCCTGGCCGCGCAGGATTACTTCAACGACAAGGTCCTCGAAGACACCGACCTGCTGTACACCGGCACCAAGGAGATCGACGCCGCCTTCTGGGAGGCCAACGGCAAGGACATCGAATCCTGGAAGCAGGACACCCACACCTATTACAAGCTCAAGGGCCCGGACACCGCCGACCTGCTGAT
>JAKLLO010000065.1 GCA_023150095.1 Zoogloea sp.
TCGAGCGCTGATCCTGGTTGCGGATCAGCAGCGCAATCGGCGTGCCGGTGGTCACCCCCTCGAACACGCCCGAGAGGATCTCGACCGTATCCGGTTCGCGCCGCTGGGTGACGTGGCGCGAGGTGCCGGGCTTGCGGCGGTCGAGCTCGATCTGGATGTCGGCCTCGCAGATCACCAGCCCCGGCGGACAACCATCGACCACGCAGCCGATGGCAGGCCCGTGGGATTCGCCGAAGGAGGTGACGGTAAACAGCGTACCGAAGGTATTACCAGACATGAAGCACTCTCGAAGGAAACGAAAAACCGCGAAAGTCTAGCACGCCGCCGACACCGGGCCGGCGGCGCGGACCGCGTACTTACTGGAAGAACTCGTCGAGGCGCCCGAAGACCGGGTGCTCGCCGTCATGCTTTTTGACGTACAGCACGTCCTCGAGTTTCTCGACCTGCCTGATCATCTTCTCGAGGCGCTCGTCCTCGAAGATCAGCAGCCAGATGCGGCTGGTCTCACCACCGCCCACGGGCATGCACAGGATGCCTTCGACGTTGAACGCGCGGCGGGCAAACAGGCCACAGATGTGGCTCATCACGCCCGGGTGGTTGGCAACGCCCAGCTCCAGCACGACCTTGTGGAAGCCGTTGTGCTCGGGAACATCGGGGATGTACTCGGAAAGGTTGGTGTTCTGTTCGGACATCGTGTTCTCTCCTCGGGCTCAGCCGATCATCTCGGAGTTGGCGGCACCCGGCGGCACCATCGGGTAGACGAATTCGTTCGGATCGATCGTCGCGTGGATCAGGCAAGGGCCCGGCGTCTGCAGGGCTTCGGCCAGGGTGGCGCGGGGGTTCGGCGACGGATCGAGATTGACCGCGCGCATGCCGAAGCCTTCGGCGATCTTCAGGAAGTCGGTCGGGCGCTCGTAGCGGGACGCCATGATGCGCTTGCCGTAGAACAGGTTCTGCTGCTGATGCACCAGGCCGAGAGACTGGTTGTTGAACAGCACGATCTTGACGTTGACGTTCTCCTGGGCGGCGGTGGCCATCTCCTGGATGTTCATCTTCAGGCTGCCGTCACCGGAGAAGCACACCACGGTGCGATCCGGCTCGGCCAGCGCGGCGCCGATGGCGGCCGGGAAGCCGAAGCCCATGGTGCCGAGACCGCCCGAGTTGAGCCACTGGCGCGCACGGCGGAACGGGTAGGCCTGAGCCACCCACATCTGGTGCTGGCCCACGTCGCTGGTGATGATCGCGTTGTCGTCGAGACAGTTGGCCACCGCGTGGATCAGGCCGTAGGGCGAACGCGGGTTGTCGATGCCCGGCATGGCCAGCGGGAAGCGGCCCTTGAGGCTCTCCACGTGGGACAGCCAGCGCTTGCGCAGCTGCGGCTTGACGCGCGGCAGCAGCTCGGTGAGCACCTGGCCCACGTCGCCGGCGATGGCCACATGGGCGTTCTTCACCTTGTGCAGCTCGGAGCGGTCGATGTCGATGTGGATGATCTTGGCGTTCGGGCAGAATTCGGCGGTCTTGCCGATGGCGCGATCGTCGAAACGGGCACCGACGCAGATCAGCAGGTCGGCCTCTTCGAGCACGTAGTTGGTGTAGCGCGCGCCGTGCATGCCCAGCATGCCGATAGAGAGCGGGTGGTCCATCGGCATCGCGCCGAGGGCCATCAGGGTCATCGTGGTCGGCAGCGAGGCCTGCTCGGCCAGGGTCACGGCCATCTGGGAAGCGCCGGAGTGGATCACGCCACCGCCCAGGTAAAGCACCGGACGCTCGGCGGCCTCGATCATCTGCGCGGCTTCTTCGATCGCAGCGATGTCGAAGCTCGGCGCCGCGTCGGGCACGACCACATCGGGGAACTCGTCGAAGCTCACCATCTGGTTCTGGACGTCCTTCGGCACGTCGATCAGCACCGGGCCGGGGCGATCGGACATGGCGATACGGAAGGCGGCCGGCACCACGTTGAGCAGATCCTTGGCCGAACGGACCAGGAAGTTGTGCTTGGTGATGGGGATCGTCAGACCGTAGGTGTCGACTTCCTGGAAGGCGTCGGTGCCGATCATCGACAGCGGCACCTGGCCGGTCAGCGCGATCATCGGGATCGAGTCGAGCTTGGCGTCGGCGATGGCGGTGATCAGGTTGGTCGCACCCGGGCCGCTGGAGGCCAGGCAGACTTCCGGCCGGCCGGACACCCGGGCCATACCCTGGGCGATGAAGCCGGCGCCCTGCTCGTGACGACACAGGACGTGGTGGATCTGCTCGCTCTTGGAAAGCGCGTCGTACATCGGCAGCGCCGCACCGCCGGGCACACCGGCGATCGTACGGATTCCTTGCCGTTCGAGCAGCTTCACAATCAGGTCTGCTCCAGTCATTTGCATCATCGAGATTCTCCTAGTGGCTTGGGAGCCGAACCGCAATCCAGGCCGGGGGCGCAACAAAAGACAAGACCCCCGCCGGTTGCGCGCCGGCGGGGGTCTGAAATTTCCTTGGACTACCTTGGACCCTTACGACGCGCGAACACCTACGCTTACTACGCGTACTACGGCTACGACGTCGACAGGCAGGAAAGTGGCGTAAAGGGTCACGGCAAAGTCACGAAGTCATATACAAGACTGTCTCTGAATTATTCTCACAAAGCCCCGAAAACACAAGTGATTTTTTGCGACAGCCCCACCAGGCGAAGACACATGTCACACCCGGGGCTAGGAATCACGCAACACCCGGCGAAGGATCTTGCCGACATTGCTCTTCGGCAGCTCGTCGCGGAACTCGACGAACCTCGGCACCTTGTAGCCCGTGAGCCCGGCCCGGCAGTGGGCGATCAGCGCATCGGCGGTGAGGCTGGCATCCTTGCGGACGACGAAGATCTTCACCGCCTCGCCCGAATGCTCGTCCGGCACCCCCAGCGCAGCCACCTCCATCACCCCGGGATGCGAGGCGACCACATCCTCGACCTCGTTGGGATACACGTTGAAGCCGGACACCAGGATCATGTCCTTCTTGCGATCGACGATGCGGACAAAACCCTGTTTGTCGATGGTGGCCACATCCCCGGTGCGCAGGTAGCCGTCATGGGTGAAGGTTCGCGCGGTTTCCTCGGGGCGGTTGTAATAGCCCTTCATGACCTGCGGCCCCTTCACGCACAGCTCGCCCGGCATTCCGAGCGAAACCTCATAACCGTCGTCGTCGCGAAGACTCACGTCGGTCGATGAGATCGGCAGGCCGATGGAGTGGTTGAACTCCGGCAGGTCCAGTGGGTTGATGCACACCGCCGGCGAAGTCTCGGTGAGGCCATAGGCTTCGGCCAGCGTTTTGCCGGTCACCTTCTTCCAGCGCTCGGCCACCGCCTGCTGAACCGCCATGCCGCCGCCAAGCGCCACCTTGAGCGAGGAAAAATTGAGTTTCTCGAACTCCGGGTTGTTGAGCAGCGCATTGAACAGGGTGTTCACGCCGGTGATCACCGTAAACGGATACTTGCCCAGCTCGGCCACAAAGCCCGGGATGTCCCGCGGATTGGTGATCAGAATGTTCGTCGCGCCGATCTTGAAGAAGGTCAGGCAGTTCGCGGTGAGCGAAAAGATATGGTACAGCGGCAAGGCGGTGATGATGATCTCCTCGCCTTCCTTCACATAAGGGCTGATCCAGGCGTGGGCCTGCTGCAAGTTGGCGACGATGTTGCCGTGGGTCAGCATCGCACCTTTGGCAACGCCAGTCGTGCCGCCCGTGTATTGAAGATAGGCAAGATCATCATGGCCAAGCTGTACTGGCCTGAACGTGTGGACCGCCCCCTGCCCCAGCGCATCGCGAAAACTGACGCATCCCGGCAAGCTCCACGGCGGCACCATCTTCTTCACGTGGCGGACCACGAAGTTGACCAGCAGCGACTTGGGGAAGCCCAGCATGTCGCCCAGGCCGGTTACAACCACGTGGCGCAGTGCCTTGGTGTTGCCGATGACTTCCTGCAGCGTGTGGGCGAAGTTCTCGACGATGACGATCGCCTCGCACCCTGCATCGTTGAGCTGATGCTCGAGCTCACGCGCCGTGTATAACGGATTGACGTTCACGACCGTATAGCCCGCGCGCAGGATGCCGAACATCGCCACGGGGTATTGCAGGCAGTTGGGCATCATCAGCGCGACCCGCGCGCCCTTGGCAAGCTTCAGCTCGCCCTGAAGGTAACCGGCAAACTGCCGCGACAACAATTCGAGATCGCTGTAGCTGATGGATTTGCCCATGCAGACATAGGCTGTCCGCTCGGCAAACCTGCGGACGCCCTTGTCAAAAAGATCGGCCAGCGACGAGAACTCGCCGAGATCGATTTCGGCAGGCACGCCAGGGGGGTAGCTTTGCAGCCAGATCTTGTTCATTTTGTCTCCTTTGTAGTTGGTGATCGAGCCCGAGCGGAGCCATGCGCCAAAACGCAGCCCCATCGGAATCCCGCCCTCCCCAGGCGGCCCTGGCACTCAGTTGCACCAGCTTCCAACATACCTTTCGACAGGCGCTCAAACGCCTTGTTTTGTAGGCTGCCCACCCCCTGTGCAGACAGCCCCGTTTCGTGCAGAACTTACTTCAAGCAAAAGATGCCACTCAGGCCTGATCTTCCTCGGCAGGCCAGTTGCGGATGTAGTTCTTGAGCATGCGGTTTTCGAAACTCTGCTCCTCGAGCACCGCCTTGGCCACGTCATGGAAGGACACGACGCCCATGAGCGTCGTGTCATCCATCACCGGCAGGTAACGTTGATGGTGTTCGACCATCTGACGACGGAGCTCGTCCATCTCCATATTGACCGAAGCAGCGACCGGATTCTTGAGCATCGCCTGCTCGACAGGCAGGGTCTGCCAGTCGGCGCCGGCCTTCTGGGTCGCGACAAGCACCTCCCGGAAGGTCAGCAGCCCGACCATCGCGCCCTTGTCAAACACGACTAGGGAGCCGACATCCTGCTCAGTCATGATCGCCACGGCCTCGGAGAGGGGCTTGGCTGGCGAGACCGTAAAAAGAACCTTGCCCTTGATCGCCAGAATTTCGCTAACCAGCATTTTCTTTCCTTTGAGCGGCGCGCTTACGCCTAAAACCATACTGCTCCGCATGGTATTCGATTGCAGGAGCCCGGAAAAGCACTCCAGGATCAGGGCTTACCCTGAGCGTACGCTCATTTTCACGGAAAAAGGAACTCAAGCCTCCCAACCCATGCCTGCCAAGACAAATTCGCCCCTGCACAAAGCGCGGCAACGCACCGCCGATCGCGGTCAGCGCTCCAGATACTGGAGCTTGTCCTTCACGCCCCGCCATTCATCGGCATCCGCCGGCGGCTCCTTGCGTTCGACGATAGGCGTCCAGGTCTTGGCGAGTTCGGCATTGAGCTCGATATAAGCCTGCTGATCGGCGGGGACATCATCCTCCGCAAAGATCGCTTCAGCCGGACATTCGGCAACGCACAACGTGCAATCGATGCACTCATCGGGATCGATCACCAGGAAGTTGGGCCCCTCCCGGAAACAATCCACCGGACACACATCGACGCAGTCGGTGTATTTGCAGCGAATGCAATTTTCAGTTACGACATAGGTCATGGGGAACTCCTGATCTACTGACGGCGCCGGATATCGACGACCGCCAAACTGGCTGAACAAGCGGTGAAAGGGTGAGGAATATAACCCATTCACCCCGCAGTTGAGGGTGACGCTTCCTCACTCTGGCCACGGCCGGTAGCGGCCTGTGTTTAAATGAGACACTCTGAACCAGCGAATGTTCGCCGACGTTACCGGGCTAACACAGAAACCGCCGGGAGGCGAGAAAAGCGCTTTTCTTGGGGAAGAATATTCGCTAGCATCCCGATGTCCCCGTGTGTTGCGCGGGCGATCCCGGCACGTCGTGCCCGGGGGCGCCCCCTCCCCCTGCAACATCACCAACTCCCCCTATCGAGAGGAATCATGAGCGAACATATTCATTACGTCACCGATGCGAACTTCGAAGCAGAAGTTCTGCAGTCCTCCACCCCGGTGCTGGTTGACTACTGGGCCGAGTGGTGTGGCCCGTGCAAGATGATCGCGCCGATCCTGGATGACGTGGCGAAGGAATATAACGGCAAGCTCAAGGTCGCCAAGCTGAACATCGATGAAAACCAGGACACCCCCGCCAAGTACGGCATCCGTGGCATCCCGACCCTGATGCTGTTCAAGGGTGGCAACATCGAAGCCACCAAGGTCGGTGCGCTGTCCAAGTCGCAACTTGCGGCTTTCATTGACAGCCACATCTAAGCAGGTTAGATTCACCAAGTAGTCATTGACGGCACCGTCGGGGTTATTCACAAATAGCCCCGGTGCCTCGTACAGTCCGAGCACTTCTGCTGCTGTACGTGTCGCGGCCACCTCGCCGCCACCTCCTAACACCCCTTCCTTCCCCCCTCTCCCCCACCGCTGCCAGCCATGCAACTCTCGGAGCTCAAGTCTCTCCACGTCGGCCAATTGCTCGAAATGGCCATCGCCAACGAAATCGAAGGTGCCAATCGCCTGCGCAAGCAGGAGCTCGTCTTTGCGCTGCTCAAGAACCGCGCAAAGAAGGGAGAGCCCATCTACGGCGATGGTGTCATGGAGATTCTGCCGGACGGCTTTGGCTTCCTGCGATCACCGGATACCTCGTATCTCGCCGGCACGGACGACATCTATGTCTCGCCGAGCCAGATCCGCCGTTTCAACCTCCACACCGGCGACACCGTCGAAGGGGAGATCCGCACGCCGAAGGAAGGCGAGCGCTACTTTGCGCTGGTGAAGGTCGACAAGGTCAACTTCGAACCGCCCGAGGCAGCCAAACACAAGATCCTGTTCGAGAACCTGACGCCGCTGCATCCGAACCAGTGCCTCAAGCTCGAACGGGACATCCGGGGTGAAGAGAACATTACGTCGCGCGTCATCGACATGATCTCCCCGATCGGCAAGGGGCAGCGTGGTCTGCTGGTCGCACCGCCCAAGAGCGGCAAGACCGTGATGCTGCAGCACATCGCCCATTCGATCACCTCCAACCACCCGGATGTCGTCGTGATCGTCCTGCTGATCGACGAACGCCCCGAAGAAGTGACCGAAATGCAACGTTCGGTCAAAGGCGAGGTTGTTGCCTCGACCTTTGATGAGCCCGCCATCCGGCACGTTCAGGTTGCCGAGATGGTCATCGAAAAGGCCAAGCGCCTGGTCGAGCACAAGAAGGATGTGGTCATCCTCCTCGATTCGCTGACCCGCCTGGCAAGGGCGTATAACACCGTCGTCCCCGCATCCGGCAAGGTGCTCACCGGTGGCGTGGACGCCAATGCCCTGCAAAAACCCAAGCGTTTCTTTGGTGCCGCACGGAATATCGAAGAAGGCGGCTCACTCACCATCATCGCGACCGCCCTCATCGACACCGGCAGCCGCATGGATGACGTGATCTATGAAGAATTCAAGGGCACCGGCAACATGGAGATCCACCTGGATCGCCGCATGGCCGAAAAGCGCGTCTATCCGGCAATCAACGTGAATCGCTCCGGCACCCGTCGCGAAGAGCTACTGCTCAAGTCCGAGATCCTTCAGAAGGTCTGGGTGCTGCGCAAGCTTCTTTACGGGATGGACGACATCGACGCGATGGAATTCCTGCTCGACAAGATCAAGGCAACCAAGAACAACGGGGAGTTCTTCGACGCAATGCGTCGCGGCTAACCGTTCATCAAGCAGTTCCCACAAACAACAAGGCCTCGCAAAATCGCGAGGCCTTGTTGTTTGTGCTTCCTGAAACCTGTCCTGACACGACAAAGCGTCAGGGATCCGTCCTGTTGATCTCGTCGGAGGTACGCTGAAAGAAGAGCGTGGCCAGACTCGACGCCGCGCACACCAGCCAGAATCCAAAGAAACCGATCGAGTAGGTCGCCACCCCGGAGAAATGTACCGGCGTGCCGAACAGGTAAAGCTCCTGCGGATTGACAACCGTAAAGAAAATGATCTCAGCCACTCCCGCAACGAGGAACGACGGCCACAAAACCTGAATCACTTTCAACATACAAGAACCTCCTCAAGACAGCTTGAACACCCTCGACAGCCAGCCACACGCGCCTGCCACCCCTGACACGACGCCTTCGTAGCCACCGATTACGCTCGGAGACCTCAGACCACCATCGACTTGCAATCAGTCAACAGGCTTGAGATCAGCCGAATTGAGCCGCAGCTCGGTTTCAGTCGGGAGAAACGCGGTGCCAGACAATCGCCAGCTACGAGCCTCATCTTCGAGCAAGACCTTCCAGTGCGCGCTGGTAATCGCAACATCGACCGCACCGACATAGGCGCCATCACGACGCTCGAGAACGAACCTCTGATCCATCCCACTCTTGGTTGGATGCGCGAGCGTCAACAGCAGCTTGTCAGGCAACGCAACGCCCGGCTTCGCCTCAAGAACGACACCTACGCTCTCAGAACTGAATCTGACGGTGCCGACAAGTCCGCTGTCACGCGCCGCCACAACCTTGGCGAGGGTCTGATTGATGGCGAGCCCCTGCTTGTAATAATCATCGGCTACCAAACCATCAAAAGACGTGATGGCGAGCCAGAGTGTTATGAAACCTGCAACAACGGCCGTAGCCGGCATCAACATCAATAGCCATGTCCAACGCTCTTTGTACCAAGGCCGTACTTGCTTCGCTGCTTGCATAATACTCACATTCACTAGATCTACGGTTGCTGTCGCATCAGGATTGAATCCGCATGCGAGCGTACATAATTGATAGCTACTCTACAAAATCTCTGGTGTCCGTTCTTGCCTGAAAGCGCAGCGAGAATGACTAACTGCACTTGATCCAGCAGCGCGGATCAAATCAGGTTAACAGCACGCCGCTCGAAAACGACGGAGTCTGATTTCGCTCCCAAACTTAAGGCCATTCCCATCTCGCAGAAGCACACTTGCAGTACGTCGCGACAAGGGAGTTGAAGCCCTAACAACAGTAAAACAACGCTAGAGTAGCTCAATTACTTCACTACCAGACAGGAGCACCGAACATTTCGATCGCCAAAAACTGAAAAAGCCCCCCGGGAAGGCCCAGGGAGCTTTTATCAGCAAGCCGTCTGCAGATGCGACTACTTTGCTTCGGCAGGCGCGGCCTTCGAGAGGCTCATCACATAAGCAGCAAGCAGATGAACCTTGTCTTCGCCAAGGAACTCCTTGAACGCAGGCATCTGGTTGGAGCGGCCATTGGTGACGGTCTCAATGATCGTCGCCTCAGCAGAACCGTACAGCCAGGTCTTGTCGGTCAGGTTCGGCGCGCCGAGTGCCGGCGTACCCTTGGCCTCAGGACCATGACATGCGGCACAGTTCTGAGCAAAGATCTCCTTGCCCTGCTGAGCACGCAGGGAGTCATGAGCCAGACCAGACAACGAACGGACGTAGTTGGCAACGTTCTTGACGCCGTCGGCACCAAGCGCCGGGCCAAACGGGGGCATCATGCCCTGACGCCCACCGAGGATCGTCGTGCGGATGGTCTCCGGCTCGCCGCCATACAGCCAGTCAGCATCGGTCAGGTTCGGGAAGCCCTTGGCGCCCTTGGCATCAGCACCGTGACACTGAGCACAATAGGTCAGGAACAGACGCTGCCCCATCGCATTGGCTTCCTTGTCGCCGGCGACGGCGTTCAGATCCATGCTGCGGAACTTGGCGAAAATCGGGCCGTACTTTTCAGCCGCGGCCTTTTGCTCGTCAGCCCACTGCTTGCCAGAAGACCAGCCAAACTTGCCCTGATTGTTGCCGAAGCCAGGGTACATGGCCAGATAAACGATCGCAAAAACGATCGTGATCCAGAACATGTACATCCACCAGCGCGGCAGCGGATTGTTGTACTCCTGAAGGGTTTCATCCCAAACGTGATCGTGCAGGCCCACGGGACCCGACGTACGCTTGGTGGTGTTCGTTACAAGCACGAACACGCAGAACCCGATGCTCAGGAACACCAACACCATAACGTAGGCGTTCCAGAAACCGCTAACAAAGTCAGCCATTTTTATTTCCTTCCTTGGTTTGCCGTGCTCCATCGGGAGCAGGCAAGTCGTCCTCGCTGAACGGCAGGAGAGCAGCCTCGTCAAATCCCTTACGCGCACGACTGCTAAAGGCCCACAGCGTGATTGCGATGAAGCAAACCAGCGCCAGAACGGTCACAACTGCGCGTGCGTCATTTATATCCAAGGCCAGACTCCTGCGTTCTCAGAATGGTCACCCAAGCTGCTCAGCTGCCCGGGTTAAGCTCAACACGACGTGCTTCGGCGTTATCGCCGGAACCAGTAATGCTGACAGGCGGCTTCATGTTGATCCGATCTTCGGCAACACCGGCAGCCTTCAGGGCTTCGCGAACAGCCTTGGCACGCTCCTTGGCGAGCTCAAGGTTCTTCTCGACGTCACCCGTCTTGTCGGTATAACCAGTCACATCAATCTTGGCGTCAGCCTTGCCCTTGAGAAACTCCGCCGCCGCATTCACGGCAGCAGTCGCGTCACCAGGCAGCGCACTGGAACCAACCTCGAAGAAAACCTTACCAAGGGCTTCAGCGGCCGCGGGAGCGGCGACCGGAGCAGGCTCGGCGGCCGGGGCCGGCGCAGCCTTGCCAGCAGTCAGCGCGGTACCGAGGCCCTGCAGGTACGCAACGACGGCTTCGAGCTCGGTCTTGCCTTCGAGGGCCTTGCGGGCACCCTGGATGTCCTCGTCGGAGTACGGCACGCCAACCTTGCGCAGCGCCGTCATCTTGGCTTCGATGTCGTCGATCTTGGCCGGACGATCGAGCCAGGGGAAGGCAGGCATGTTGGATTCCGGCACCACGTCACGCGGATTCAGCAGGTGAATCCGGTGCCACTGATCGGAGTAACGACCGCCGACGCGATGGAGATCCGGGCCGGTACGCTTGGAGCCCCACTGGAAGGGGTGATCGTAGACATACTCACCAGCGACGGAATAGTGACCATAGCGCTCGGTCTCGGCACGGAACGGACGGATCATCTGGGAGTGGCAGTTGTAGCAGCCTTCCCGGATGTAGATGTCGCGACCGACCAGACGGACGGGATCGTAGGGCTTGAGGCCTTCCACCGGGGTGGTGGTGGACTTTTGATGGAACAGCGGGACGATTTCCACCAAGCCACCGACGCTCACGGTCAGAAGCGTGAAAACGATCAGCCAGCCAACCTTGCGTTCGATAAAGTCGTGATTCGATTGAGCCATGATTATTTTTCCTCCCGATCAGGCGTGGGCGCCGGCAGGAGCCAGCACCGGAGCGTCGTAAGCCTTCTGACCGGCAATGGTCTTCACCATGTTGTAGAACATGATCAGCATGCCGCCCAGGAACAGCACGCCGCCGAGGACGCGAATCGCCCAGAACGGATAGCTGGCCTTCACAGACTCAACGAAGGAATAGGTCAGGGTGCCGTCCGGGTTGGTGGCACGCCACATCAGGCCCTGCATCACACCAGAGATCCACATGGAGGCGATGTACAGCACGATGCCGATGGTCGCGATCCAGAAGTGGGTGGTAATGAGCTTGGTCGAGTACATCTCGGTCTTGCCGTACATGCGCGGAATCAGGTAGTACATGGCGCCGATGGACACCATGGCCACCCAGCCCAGGGCACCGGAGTGCACGTGACCAACGGTCCAGTCGGTGTAGTGGGACAGCGCATTCACGGTCTTGATCGACATCATCGGGCCTTCGAAGGTCGACATGCCGTAGAAGGACAGCGAGGTGATCAGGAACTTCAGGATCGGGTCAGTGCGCAGTTTGTGCCAGGCGCCGGACAGGGTCATGATGCCGTTGATCATGCCGCCCCAGGAGGGAGCCAGCAGAATCAGCGAGAAGACCATACCGATGGACTGGGTCCAGTCAGGCAGCGCGGTGTAGTGCAGGTGGTGCGGACCCGCCCACATGTAGGTGAAGATCAGCGCCCAGAAGTGGACCACCGACAGGCGATAGGAGTAAACCGGACGACCAGCCTGCTTCGGAACGAAGTAGTACATCATGCCGAGGAAGCCGGCGGTAAGGAAGAAGCCCACCGCGTTGTGACCGTACCACCACTGAATCATCGCATCCTGAACGCCCGCGTAGGCGGAGTAGGACTTGGTCAGGGAAACCGGGATTTCAGCGCTGTTCACCAGGTGCAGCAAGGCAACGGTGAGGATGAAGGCGCCGTAGAACCAGTTCGCCACATAGATGTGGGTGGTCTTGCGGGTCGCGACCGTGCCGAAGAACACGATTGCGTAAGAAACCCAGACCAGAGTGATCAGGATGTCGATCGGCCATTCGAGTTCGGCGTACTCCTTGCCGGACGTGAAACCCAGCGGCAGAGTGATCGCGGCCAGCAGGATGACCAGTTGCCAGCCCCAGAACGTGAAGGCAGCAAGACCGGGCGCGAAGAGCCGGGTGTGGCAAGTACGCTGAACGCAGTAGTAAGAAGTCGCGAAAAGAGCACAGCCACCGAACGCAAAGATCACCGCGTTGGTGTGGAGCGGGCGAAGCCGTCCAAAGTGCAGCCATTCGGCAACGTTCAACTCAGGCCATACGAGCTGTGCTGCGGCGATAACACCGACCAGCATGCCCACGATGCCCCAAACCACCGTCATGATGGCGAACTGCCGCACGACTTTATAGTTGTAAGTCTGCGATTGCATGTGAGTCACCTCAAGAAAAGAAAACAAAACCCCCCATACCCACCGGAAAGACTGAGCACCGGCAGGCTTCGCGGAAGGATACCCCGCGAGTAGGGCGACATTTTGACACAGATCAACTTCATTGCAGCGTGGTACCGCGGAACTCTTTGTGGCGTGAGGCTTTCCACCTGATTTCACCCCTCTGAAAAACCGTGTTTCGGCACGATCTGGATCCAGGTCATTGACTCACTCCCACTCACTCTGTTCTGGCAACCTATCAACCATCAGTTTTTTACGAACAATATTTGCCGACAATGTTGATTTTATTTATCCAACGATCGCGCTAAGCTTCAACCGAGTCACCCACAACAGGAGTTTCCATGAAATCCCTCGCCCTTCTGACTGCCACGCTGGCCCTTGGTCTTTCTCTGGTCTCCGGGGATGCCGACGCAGCCAAGCGTTTTGGCGGCGGCAAGTCCTCTGGCATGCAGCGCCAGGAAGTCAACCAACCCCACACGAACAACGCAACCCCAGCCACACCGGCCCAGGCGCCGGGCGCAGCAGCCGCCCCGGCGCGCGCCCAACAGGCTGGCGCGGCCGCGACACCGCAGGCTCAACCCAAGCGTTCGTGGATGGGGCCGCTCGCCGGTCTCGCGGCCGGTATTGGCCTTGCAGCCCTCGCATCGCACTTCGGCTTCGGTGAGGAACTCGCGTCGATGATGACCATGGCCCTGATCGCATTTGCGGTGGTCGCGCTGATCGGGTTCTTCATGCGCAAGCGTGCCCAATCCCAGCAGCCCGCGCTGGCAGGTGCCGGTGGGATGCAATACACCGCGCACAACGTCGAGCGGCCCGCGTCTCAGCCGGCTTCGGTCGCCTCGGGTAGTGCGGCCCCTGTAGCCGCCGCCACCGCCCTTCCGGCAGACTTCGACGCCGAGGGCTTTGCCCGCAACGCGAAGGTCAATTTCATCCGGCTCCAGGCGGCCAACGACGCCCGGAATCTTGAGGATGTCCGGGAGTACACGACGCCGGAGCTGTTTGCCGAGATCAAGATGAACTGGATGGAAGAAGGCGGTGCACCGCAGAAGACCGACGTGGTCTCGCTGAACGCTGAAGTCATCGACGTAACCGAAGAAGCGAGCCGCTACATCGTCAGCGTGCGCTTCACCGGCCTGCTGCGTGAAGAAGCCAACGCTGCGCCGGAGCCCATCGACGAGATCTGGCATCTGACCAAGCCGCTCACAGGCAATGCGGGGTGGGTGGTCGCCGGAATCCAGCAAGCCCACTAAGCACCACGCCCTCCACCCCCGCCCGAGTCGATCACGCCGCGCGGGGGTGGCTTTTACATCGAGCTGATGCCTCCCGCAGACTCGATTAGTTGCTGCGTCCGAGACCTTCTTCCTGATTGCAACGTCACCCCACTCTGTGCAAAGGTCGGCACAGACCAAAATACCGATGCGGAGCACTGCGGTATACATATGGTGGGGGCGACGGAGAACACCCTACTCAGGTTTCACGTCCTCACCTTCGAGCGACTCGAATCCGGTCTTCGCCGCTTCCGAGATCGCCAATACACAAGGGTGGGTCAGACGACGCTCGACGGAGATCGCGTAGTACTCCACCCTCACATCCGACGCACGCCCCAGCAGCACGAGTTCCCCTCCTGCGAGCGTTTCCTGTTCGATGGCGGTTGGCACCGCAAAGGCGCCGACACCTGCACGCCCGAAGGCGGTCATCAAGGCTGTATCGTCAAATTCTCCGACGATGCGCGGACGAAGGCGCTTGCGATCAAGCCATTCGAGCAGCTTCCGTCGGATGGCCGAGTCGTCGCCTGGCAGCAAGGCGGGCAGATCGGCGATGCACTCGGGGAACGCCTTCGGCGAGTCCCCAACCAGGGAACGGGCCGCGAAGAAACTCAGCCCCGAGTCCCCCAGCGGATGGTTATAAGCCCGCACATCGACAGACGGTGGAATCGGTGAGTCGGCGATCACCAGATCCAGGCGGTGAATGGCAAGCTCGGCCAACAGGCGGTCGAGCCGCCACTCGCGGCAGATGATGCGCACCGGATCGGCGGGATTGACCGCCGGGCGCAACAGCCGATACGCCAGTGACTTGGGCACCGCGTCGGAAACCCCGACCCGGAACTCCGCCGGCCGCCCCTTGGGGTAGTGGCGCAGCGCCTGCTCGAGCTCTGCGCCTAATGTGAACATCTCGTCGGCGTACTCCATCGCCAGCCGCCCGGCCGGAGTGAGTTCCAGCGAGCGGCCATCGCGGGAGAAGAGCTGGGTATCGAGGCTTTCCTCCAGCAGCCGGATCTGCCCGCTGATGGTCTGCGGCGTGATGTGCAGGGCCTCGCCCGCCTTGACGACGCCGCCGCTACGGGCGGTCTTCCAGAAGTAGAACAGGTGTTTCAGATTCATGCCGGGCTCCCTGCCGCGCAAATGATTCGGGATTTCCGAACCATTCATCCTTATATTGCGACTTTATTTTACGCCTTGGCGAACCTAGAGTTGAAGCCTCACCCCGACAATCGGAGGTAACCCATGGAAATCCACATCAAGACAATTGGCCTGCCCGGCGCCAAACAGCTCCGCAACATTGCCACCGCCCGCATCGGGGCAGCCCTTGGCCGCGTCGGCCATGCCGTCCAGTCCGTCACCATCCGCCTCAGCGGCATTCACAAGCCGCTGGGCGTTGCCGACAAGCTGTGCCGGGTCGTCATCCAGATGAAAGGGCGCTTCGTCGTGTTCGAAGAGCTGGGCCCCGACGCGGCTCGCGTCATCGAGCGCGCAGCGGCCCGTGTCCAGTCGGCCATCTCTGGCCAGTCAGGCCATCATGAGGCAGCGCGCATCGCACTCCCAGCGTGACGCCCGGCGTCGGTATTTCCGGCTAAAATCGCGGCCCGAACGCCATCTGCGGGACACGACGCCCGCCATGCCTCCATGCTCAGAATCTCCGAACTCCGGCTTCCCCTCGATCATCCGGCCGAGGCCCTTCCCGCCGCCATCGTCCAGCGCCTGGGCATCCAGCCCGCCAACCTCCTCGACTTCAAGGTCTTCAAGCGCAGCTACGATGCGCGCAAGAACCAGTCGCTGTCCTTCATCTACATCATCGACGCCGAGGTGCAGAACGAAGCGGCGCTGCTGAAGAAGTTCGCCGGCGACCTCCATGTCAAGCCGTCGCCCGACACCGAATACCATTTTGTCGGCCAGGCGCCAGCAGGCTTTGCCAATCGCCCGGTGGTCATCGGCTTTGGCCCGTGCGGGATCTTCGCCGCGCTGGTGCTGGCCCAGATGGGTTTCCGGCCGATCGTGCTGGAGCGCGGCAAGGCCGTGCGCGAGCGCACCCAGGACACCTGGGGCCTGTGGCGCAAGAACAACCTCAACCCCGAGTCCAACGTGCAGTTTGGCGAGGGCGGTGCCGGCACCTTCTCGGACGGCAAGCTTTACAGCCAGATCAAGGATCCGCGCCACCTGGGCCGCAAGGTGCTCACCGAGTTCGTGAAGGCTGGCGCCCCCCCCGAGATCCTCTACGTGGCCAAACCCCACATCGGAACCTTCCGGCTGGTGGGCATGGTCGAGACGATGCGCGCCGAAATCATCGCTCTCGGCGGCGAGATCCGCTTCCAGCAGCGCGTGACCGACATCGTCATCGAAGACGGTCAGGTGCGTGGCGTGAAGACGGCCGCCGGCGACGAGATCCTGACCGACCACGTGGTGCTGGCCCTTGGCCACTCGGCGCGGGACACCTTCGAGATGCTCCACGCCAAGGGCGTGTTCATGGAGGCCAAGCCCTTCTCGGTGGGTTTCCGGATCGAGCACCCCCAGTCGCTCATCGACAAGGCCCGCCTCGGCCCCCACGCCGGCCATCCGCTGCTCGGCGCGGCCGACTACAAGCTGGTGCATCACGCCTCCAACGGCCGTGCCGTGTACAGCTTCTGCATGTGCCCGGGCGGCACGGTGGTGGCGGCTACATCGGAACCCAACCGGGTCGTCACCAACGGGATGAGCCAGTATTCCCGCAACGAGCGCAACGCCAACGCCGGCATCGTCGTCGGGATCACCCCGGAGGATTACCCGGGCGGCCCGCTGGCCGGCATCGAGTTCCAGCGCAAGCTGGAGAGCCGCGCCTTCGAACTGGGCGGCGGCACCTACGAGGCGCCGGCCCAGCTTGTCGGGGATTTCCTGCAGGGCAAGCCGTCCACCAAGCTGGGGAGCGTCGAGCCCTCGTACAAGCCGGGCGTGCATCTTGGCGACCTCGCCACCGCCCTGCCCGACTACGCGATCCAGGCGATCCGCGAGGCCATCCCGGCCTTCGACCGCCAGATCCGCGGCTTCAACCTCTATGACGCGGTGCTCACCGGCGTCGAGACGCGCACCTCGTCGCCACTGCGCATCACCCGCGGCGACAACCTGCAGAGCCTGAACGTGAAAGGCCTGTACCCGGCCGGGGAAGGCGCGGGTTACGCGGGGGGGATTCTGTCGGCGGGGGTGGATGGCATCCGGGTTGCGGAGGCCGTGGCCGAGGATCTGCTCAAGCCTGCCTGAGCGGCCGGCCGCAGATCAGCGGCTGACAAAACTGCGGAAGGTGTTCGGGCGACCGAGCACCAGCCGGCCGACTTCATCGAGCATCGCCGGCCCGATGGATTCGGGCAGCAGGGTGCAGGTGGCAAAACCGAGGCGCTCGAGGTTGCGCGACTCCATGACCACCTGCTGTTTTTCAAAGTCGGCCCGCCACACCACCCGCACGCTGATTTCGTCGGGGATGCGGAAGCTGGCGTGTTCGAGCTCACGCTGGCTGTTGCGGCGCTCGGCGCATTCAAAACGCAGGCCCAGATCGAAGAGCACCTGCCGGAGCCGCTCGATGCCGCTGCCGGAACGATCCAGTACCCGCTCGCCCGGGCCTTTCAGGGTGTAGCCGAGGGTGACCCGCTCGATGCGCCCGCCGTCGCTTTCGGACTGGGTGCGGAAGTCGGCAAAGCCTTCGAGCCAGGTGAGATCGCGGAAGGCGTCGTCGGCGCCCAGAAAGTAATAGTCGCGGCCGATGCGGGGCTTGAGGTAGTTCAGCTGCGTCGTCAGATCGTGGAAGTAATCGAACATCGAGCGCAGGCGACGGTCCAGGCTGTCCCGGGCGGCGTCGACGCGACGCGTCAGGTCATCGGCACGGCGCTGGCTGATGACCACTTCATCCTTGAGCTGTTCGAGAAGCCCGCCGCCGAGGGGGCGATGCACCGGAGGCTGCGCCTCGACAGGCGCTGCCGCTGACGGCTCGGCGCAGGCAGGCGCCACGCGCGGGATTTCATCAAGCCGCGCCGGCTCGCCAAAGCCTACCTGGGGCAAGGTATCCGGAAACTGCGTGGCAGACACCCGAAGCCCGCTGGCCCGGGCATCGATTTCCTGCACCCGCTGGCGTGCGGCTTCGATGTCGAACGAGGCGATGTCAGCCAGCAGCGCCTCAGCTTCGGCGTCCAGCTGATCGGCGTTGCCATGAACCACGCGGAGATTCGATTGCTTTCGGCGCACAGGCGACGATCCGACATGTAACAGAGGATGACATTATCGTTCGCTGCCTTCCCGGCCGGCAAGTACCCCGATGAAGAACCCGCAAAATATGACGCTCGGCCAGTGACCGCTTCTGGTGTTTTCAGCAAATTAGCGGTTTTACCGCCAGAAAAGGCCAGGCTGGCCAGCCGCACTGCGACGGGCCAGCCTGGCGTGTCGGGCCCTCAGGCTCAGGCCTGGACCGACGTCCGGATCAGGTGATCGAAGGCACCAAGCGACGCCTTCGCACCTTCGCCCATGGCGATGATGATCTGCTTGTAGGGCACCGTGGTGCAGTCGCCGGCGGCGAACACGCCCGGCACCGAGGTCTGGCCCTTGGCATCGACGATGATCTCGCCGCGATCCGACAACTCGACCACGCCCTTCAGCCAGTCGGTGTTCGGGAGCAGGCCGATCTGCACGAAGATGCCCTCGAGCTCGACGAGGTGCTCGCTGCCGCTCACCCGATCCTTGTAGCGGATGCCGTTCACCTTCTGGCCGTCGCCGGTCACTTCGGTGGTCTGGGCCGACTTGATCACCGTGACGTTGGGCAGGCTATTGAGCTTGGTCTGGAGCACCGCGTCGGCACGCAGGGTGTCGGCGAACTCGAGCAGCGTGACGTGGGAGACGATGCCGGCGAGGTCGATGGCTGCCTCGACACCCGAGTTACCGCCGCCGATCACCGCCACGCGCTTGCCCTTGAACAGCGGGCCGTCACAGTGCGGGCAGAAGCACACGCCCTTGGCCTTGTACTCCTTCTCGCCCGGCACGTTCATCTCGCGCCAGCGGGCGCCGGTGGAGAGGATCACCGACTTGCTCTTGAGGGTCGCGCCGTTTTCCAGCTCGATCCCGATGAGCGCGCCCGGCACGAGCTTCTTCGCCCGCTGCAGGTTCATCAGATCCACCTCGTACTGCTTGACGTGCTGCTCCAGCGCGGCGGCGAGCTTGGGCCCTTCGGTCTCCTTCACCGAGATGAAGTTCTCGATGCCGAGGGTGTCCATCACCTGGCCGCCGAAGCGCTCGGCCACCACGCCAGTGCGGATGCCCTTGCGCGCCGCGTAGATGGCGGCTGCGGCACCGGCGGGACCACCGCCGATCACCAGCACGTCGAAGGCCGCCTTGGCGGAGATTTCTTCCGCAGCCCGGGCCGACGCGCCGGTATCCACCTTGGCGAGGATCTCCTCGACGGTCATCCGGCCCTGGCCGAAGTTCTGGCCGTTGAGGAAGACGGTGGGCACGGCCATGATCTGGCGTTCATTGACGAGATCCTGGAACAGCGCGCCGTCGATCATCGTGCTGGTCACTCCGGGGTTGAGCACGGCCATCAGGTTGAGGGCCTGCACCACGTCCGGGCAGTTGTGGCACGACAGGGAGATGAAGGTTTCGAACTCGAACTTGCCGGGCAGCGCCTTGATCTGGTCGATCACGGCCTGCTCCACCTTCGGCGGGTGGCCGCCGGTCTGCAGCAGAGCGAGGATCAGCGAGGTGAACTCGTGGCCCATCGGGATGCCGGCGAAGTGGATGCGCGGCGCCTGGCCGGGCTCGGCCACGCCGAAAGACGGGCGAAGGGCGTGCTGACCGTCTTCGCGCAGGGTCACCTGGGTGGAGAGTTCGGAGATATCGACGAGCAGGCCGCGCAGCTCCTGGGCCTTGGCGCTGTCGTCCAGCGACGCCACGAGTTCGATCGGGCGCTGGAGTTTTTCGAGGTAGGCCTTGAGTTGGGTCTTGATGTTGGCGTCGAGCATGGTGCGTCCTTTCGTCTCTGCGTTGCGTTCGGTCTGTTTGGTGATTCCGGGGAATCCCATCGCCAAACACTTCCCCGGCGGGGCAATGCTTGACGCTGGAATCCGCGCCGGGGCGGGCGGTCGCCCGGCGGGATGGGTTTCAGCGATGATCGATCAGATCTTGCCGACCAGATCGAGGGACGGAGCCAGGGTGGCGTCGCCTTCCTTCCACTTGGCCGGACAGACTTCGCCCGGGTGGGTCGCCACGTACTGGGCGGCCTTCACCTTGCGGAGCAGCTCGGCGGCGTCGCGACCGATGCCCAGGTCGTGGATCTCGGCAACCTTGATCTCGCCTTCCGGGTTGACCACGAAGGTGCCGCGGAGCGCCACGCCGGCGTCGGCGATCAGCACGTCGAAGTTCCTGGCGATGGTGTGGGTCGGGTCGCCGATCATCGGGTAGTTGATCTTCTTGATCGTCTCCGAGGCGTCGTGCCAGGCCTTGTGGGTGAAGTGGGTGTCGGTGGAGACCGAGTACACCTCGACGCCGATCTTCTGGAATTCCGGGTACAGATCGGCCACGTCACCGAGTTCGGTCGGGCAGACGAAGGTGAAGTCGGCAGGGTAGAAGAAAAAGATCGACCACTTGCCAGTCACCGTCTCGTCGGTGACGGTGACGAACTTGCCGTTGTGGTAGGCCTCGGCCTTGAAGGGCTTGATGCGGGTGTTGATGATCGCCATTTCGTTTGCTCCTGTGTGCGTTCAAAAAGAAGACAGAACGAATGTTAGAGACCCGTCGGCGATTGATCTAATTGATTGTTGAAATGAAGTCGATTGCCAACACCTATTCATCACCCACGACAGGGCAAGCATCAGGCAGCAGGCGGCCCCTCGATGGGCAGCGTCACCGTGAAGGTGGTGCCCTTGCCGGGTTCGCTGCTCACCTTGATCGAGCCGCCGTGGCGCTCAACGATCCCCCATGACAGCGACAAGCCCAGCCCGGTGCCCTTGCCCACCGGCTTGGTGGTGTAGAAGGGCTCGAAGATCTGCGTGAGCTTGTCGGCGTCAATGCCGGAGCCGGTGTCGGTCACGCTGATTTGCACGCCGTTGTCGCCGGTGCAGGCAGTGGTCACGGTGATCCGGCCTTCGCCCTCGATGGCCTGGGCGGCATTGACCACCAGGTTCATGAACACCTGGTTGAGCTGCGACGGGATGCAGCGGATGTGCGGCAGCTCGGCGTACTCCTTGACCAGCTTGCAGTGATACTTGAACTCGTTGCGAGCGATGTTGAGGGTCGAATCCAGCCCTGCATGCACGTCGGCCCACACCCATTCGGAATCGCCGGAATGGGAGAAGCCCTTCAGGTCGGCAACGATCTGGCGCACCCGATCCACGCCGTCCCGCGTCTCGGCGACGAGGCCGGAGACGTCCTCCCGCAGAAAATCGAAATCGATGCGCCGCAGATGGGCCCGTACATCGGCCAGGATGGCCTCGGCGTCACGACCGCTCCCGTTGTCGGCGCACAGCGCAGCAACCGCCAGCAAGTCCTGCAGGTAGCGCGCCAGGGCGCTCAGGTTCGAGGCCACGAAGCCCATCGGGTTGTTGATCTCATGCGCAATCCCCGCCGACAGCTGGCCGATGGACGCCATCTTCTCGGACTGCAGGAGCTGCATCTGTGCCACCTCCAGCTGCCGGGCGCCCTCCTCCATCTGGCTGACCATCGTGCGGTTGGACCTGCGCAGCCGGTCGCGCACTTCCTTGGCGTCGAGCTGGGCGCGGATGCGCGACAGGGCGATCGCCGAACGCACCGGCTTGTGCAGGAAATCCGCCGCCCCCAGCTCGAAACCGCGCAGTTCGCTGTCTTCGTCGTGGAGCGCGGTGACGAAGATCACCGGGATGTAGCGGGTCGCCTCGTCGGCCTGGAGCTGGCGCAGCACCTCGTAGCCGTCCATGCCCGGCATCATCACGTCGAGCAGGATCAGGTCGGGCTGCGGCCGGCTGCCGGCGATCCGCAGCGCCTCCGCACCACTGTCGGCCAGGCGGATGCGATAGAACGGCCGCAGCATCTCGCCCAGCATGCGCAGGTTGGTCGGGTTGTCGTCGACGATCAGGATGACTTTCATGGTGCAGGTGATGCCAGGTTCGGTTCGCGGGGGACGATGGACGAGCAGCGGGCGTTCATTCCGCCACGCTGGAAGTTCGTGCGAATACCTGCTGCAGGCACTCGCGGGCTGCCGAGAAGCGAAGCTCGCCGACCAGCCTACCCACCTCGTCGAAATCTGACTCCATAACGGTTCCGGCCACCAAAGTCTTCAGTTCACGAAACCGCCCGATGGCATCGAAATCACTCAGTTGCAGCAGCTGATCGAGTTCCGCCACCAACACGCCCAGCCTGTCGCCATCGATGGCGCGCAGCACCCGGGCGGGCTCGCCATCGGTGGAACCCACCGACAGCCATCGCTGCAGCGCCCCCACCAGCGCCTCGAGCATGACCGGCTTGGTGATGAAATCATCCATCCCGGCGGCCATGCAGGCCACCCGGCTCTCGGCAAACGCATCGGCGGTCAGGGCCACGATCGGCAGGCGGCCGCCGGTTTCGGCCTCACGGCGGCGGATCTCGGCGGTCGTCGCAAGACCGTCCATCACCGGCATCTGCACATCCATCAGCACAAGATCCGGCGACGCGCCCCGGGCCAGCAGATCCAGGCATTCCTGACCATTGGCGGCGGTGATCACGGCCACGCCCCGCGAAGCCAGCTGCGAACTCACAACACGGCGGTTGGTGGCGTTGTCCTCGACCAGCAGCACCTGCCCCGCCATCTCGACCGGCGCCCGCGGGACGGGCGTCGGCACCGCGGGCGCGGCCAGCGCGCTGGCCAGCGGGACACGAATCCTGAACCAGAAACGCGCCCCCTCGCACGCCCGGCTGGACAAGCCCACCGAGCCGCCCATCATCTCGGCCAGGCTGCTGACGATCGACAGCCCCAGCCCCGTACCGCCGTGCTGGCGGGTCGCCGAACTGTCGGCCTGGGAGAAGGGATGGAACATCAGGTGGTGCTTGTCGTCCGGCACGCCGATGCCGGTATCGGTCACCGCGAATTCGAGGATCGCCTCGTCGCCTTCGGTGCCAAGCTGTCGCGCCTCGACACGCACGCTGCCGATGTCGGTGAACTTGATGGCGTTGCCCACCAGATTGGCCAGCATCTGCACCAGCCGCTGGCGATCCACCATGTAGGCCGCAGACTCCGGCCCTTGCCAATCCACGGTGAGCGCGAGGCCCTTGCGCCGGGCCGGCTCGGCGAACAGCGTCATCACCTCGTGAAGCACGCCAGCCACTTCAAGCCGCACCGGATTGAGGGTCAGCTTGCCCGCCTCGACCTTCGAGAAATCCAGGATGTCATTGAGCAGACCGAGCAGCACATGCCCGGAACTCATGATCACCTGGGCCGCAATTCGTGGCTCACGGTGGCAAGGAAGCGGCTCTTGGTCATGCTCGACTGCTCGGCCGTCTCCCGCGCCGCAATCAGCTGGATCTGCTGGGTGATGTCCTGAATCACCTGCACATGGGCGTCCTCGTCACCCAACGACACCGTCGACGCCGAGACGATCACCTCGATCTCCGATCCGTCGCTGCGCCGGTGACGACAGCGGGGCAAGTCCGCGCCCGCGCCGTGACCGATCTGCGGATCGCGGCAGGAAACCCCATCGCCATCCGCCAGGATGTCGTCCAGAGTCATGGAGAGGAAGGTCTCTCTCGACCACCCGTAGTGCTCCACCGCCTTGTCGTTCACCATCAGGAAGCGGCGGCTGCCTGCCGCGACCTGCCACACAGGCAGCGGGCTGTCGTTGAACAGCCGCTGGTAGCGGTCCTCACTGGCCCGGAGCGCCGCACTCTTGCGATGGATGATTGAGGAACGGCCAGTCATGCCCAGCATGAGCACCTGCATCAGGAAGGCGAAGGTCAGCCCGACAACCCCCATCGCCCACACCATGAGCGGCCGGTGATGCTGGAAGTAACCGCGCCCCGGATAGATCGACAACAACCACTGGCGATCGCCCACCGGCAGTATTGCCGACCACGCGCTCGCCCGCTCTGGCACCATCTTGGCCGCCAGAAGCTGCTCGGACTGGAACAGCACGCCCTGGCCCGACGGAATACCGGCATCCGTGAGCTGCAGCGCCAGCCCGTCGGGGATGTGGTCGCGGGTGGCGATGGCCACCATCTCATCCACCTTGATCACCGCAACGGCAAACCCGCTCGGGCGGACAACGCCGCCGATCGCCAGCGGGCCTTCCGCGTTGCGCACCGGCAGCAGTTCGAGCACGCTGGTTCGTTTCTGCTGCTCCTGGACGAGCTTGATGGGCTTCGTCACCGCCATTTCCCCCACCGCCAGCGCGCGGTTGATCGCTTCCCGGCGGGTCGGCTCCGAGTAAATGTCGAAACCCAGCGCCAGCCGGTTCGTGGCCATCGGCACGATGTAGCGCACAGCCACGTAATCGGGCCGGTCACCAGCCCTGCGCAGGTTGCCGGTCTCATCCCGCTCGGTGATCTGGAACGCGTTGTTCATCGACTGCGCAGCCACCGCCTTCTCGTAAGCGACGCGGTGCTCCTGGGGCACGAAGTCGTTGAAGCTGAGGGCATGGATATCCTGATGCCCCTCCAGGGTGATCCGGTTGAACTGCTCGAACTGCCTGAAAGTGAAGGCCGGCGTTGCCTCGATGAAATTGCGCAGCGAAGCCAGCACCTCCCGGTGGGCCACCACGCGGTCGGCGATGCGCTTGGCGATTGCCTGGCCGTCAGCCTGAAGCTGGTTCTGCTGGGCCTGCCGCTCCCACTGGGCAACGCCGTAGAAAGCCAGCGCCACCAGGCCGCCGGTAATCAGGGTTGGCCCGACGATCCGGCGGCGGCGATCCCGCCACGCCCCGTCTTGATGATTGAAAAAGCACATGAACAGCGGCGCAAAGACGATCACGCCAACCGAATCACCCACGTACCAGTTCCACCACGCAAACAGGTAATCGGAATGGTTGATCACCCCCAGCCCGTAAAGCCCGGTCACGCACAGGGACGAGGAGATCAGGGTGCTGATCACCCCCCCGAGGAGGAGGAAGCGCACCACATCCCGCTCCGACTCCAGCTCCCGCCAGCGCTCACCCATCACCCGGGAGATCAGCCAGGCACCGACGCCAGCCTGCATCGCCGCTCCGGTGCCGATCAGCGCGGCGATGGACAAGGACAATGAATCCGGCTTGCCACTCAGCCAGGCATTGATCAGGTTGAGCAGCGCCGACCCCAACCACACCGCCATCAGCGCCGATCGGCCCAGGCGCAGGGTACCCGCCAGCGCCAGTCCCGCCGCAGGGAACAACGGGCTGGCGTACCCCGGCGCGACAGCAATCAGCAGACTGATGCCCCCAAGCCCCACATAGGCCAGGGACAACAGGGCAGTGCAGCGCAAGACATGGGCGATGCGCATGGCGCGGGGCATCCTCGATTTTATAACTTTTGTTATTTTATAATCATTTTTAACAAAAAAGATGATTTGTTTTGCATGGCACTCACAGCACTTCCGTGGAATAAGTCACACATGCAAACGTCCCGCCCCCGGCGATTCAGCACCAAGGAGCAGGACGACGCGCACCCGGGCCGGCCAGATTCAACGGCATGTCAGCCGAAGATGCGCAGTCCACCATCGACCGGCCCCGCGCCGATGGTGACTTCGAGGACGCGCGGATAAGCCCCCTGGCCGTCAGACCCGGCTGTAGATTTCCGCGCCCTTCTTCACGAACTCCACCGCCTTGGTCTCCATGCCCTTCTCGAGGGCCTCGGCCTCGGCGATGCCCTGGGCGGCGGCGAAGTCGCGCACGTCCTGGGTGATCTTCATCGAGCAGAAGTGCGGGC
>JAKLLO010000300.1 GCA_023150095.1 Zoogloea sp.
CTCGCGTCCGAGGCGGCGCTGTCCAGCGTGCTGGAGAAGGCCCTGCTGCTGCAACGCACGTTGCTGACCGGCAAGAAGGAGCCGAACGTCGCCGCCAACGAGCTGGCCGTGCAGGCGGTCGACCAGGAGAACAGCGCACTGGAGCAGGAGATCAACAACCTCAAGACTGAGCTGGAGCTGCGGCGCACGCTGGCCGGCAACTCGGCGATGGCGATCATCCAGCGCCACAGCACCCGCGCTGCCGGCTCGCGCGGCGTCTTCGAGGGCGACACCACACGTGACCGTCTGCGGGAAGTCCAGAAGCCGCGGAGCGGTACGCCATGAGCGCGCCCGCACGGCCGCCCGAAGGGCGCGCGAACCTCCCCAGGGGAGGATGTCGCGCTAGCGACAGGAGGGTAGTCCAGTGAACCGGCTGACCTGGCTGCGGCTGCCATGGCTGTTCAACCGCCGCATCGGCGTGGCGCTGTTGTGGACCTTGCTGGTGGTGGCCGCCGCGGTGGCGGTGAACATCGCCGGCATCCACGTCGTCGGCGGCGTCGAGGGCTGGCAGCACTGGCTGCAGGCGCATGCCGGCCATTTCTTCGTGTGGCGGCTGTGCCTCTACGGAGCGACGGCTTACGGCTGGTGGTGGATGCGTCGGCGCCTGTTGCGGCGGGAGCCGTCCTGCGAGACGCATCAGCGCCTGCTGCGCACGGAGGTCGTGGCCGTGATCGCCGTGGTCGCGCTGGAAGCCAGCCAACTGTTGCGGCACGGCTGAGACCGGGAGGCAGGCATGACGCTCTACACCACGGACTACCTGGAGTATTACCTGACCCTGGTGGCCTGGGTGGTCAACAACGGCATCTGGAGCATTCTCGTGGCCAGCGGCGTGTTCGCGCTGCCGTTCGTGGCCATCGTGATCCAGGAATGGCTCAAGGCCCGCAGCGAAGGCGCGGACGAGGGCAACAAGGGCGTGCTGTCGTCGATGCGCATCGAGAACCGGGTGTGGGTGGCGATCGTGGTCATCATGTTCGCCGGCATCCCGTTCATCCCGGTGGATCTCGCCACGATCAAGTTCGACACCACGCGCTCCGCGCAATGCCAGGTCAACGTCCCGTTGCCCAACGACACGGGCTGGTCCAACGTCTACACGGCGCTCAACGACCAGAGCGCGCTGGTGCCGGTGTGGTGGTTCTTCATGCACGCGCTGTCGAAAGCCGTGACGGGCTCCGCGGTGGCGGCGATCCCCTGCGGCACGGACCTGCGTCAGATTCGCATGGATGTGGATGCCACGCGCATCGACGATCCGGTGCTGGCACAGGAGGTCGCCGACTTCACGCACGACTGCTACGGGCCGTCGCGCGCCAAGCTGTTCATGAACCGGCCGACGCTCTCCGACGAGCAGATGAACGACGTCACCTGGATCGGGTCGAGTTACTTCCTCGACACGCCCGGCTTCTATGACACCTATCGCGCCAAGACCCCACGCACGGCCTGGCCCTACGACGCGACCCGCGATGCGGGGCTGGCACAGGTGGACAGCGGCGGCGGCTATCCGTCCTGCCGGCAGTGGTGGGCCGATGGCGGCCAGGGACTGCGCAGCCGGCTGCTGGCACAGGTCGCCCCGGACCTGCTGACCCGCATCGGGCGCTGGGTGGGCTTCCTGTCGCAGAGCGAGGTCAATGACTCGGTGATCCGCGCCGTGGTCTCACCGAGGCAGCAGAAGATGAACCAGGGCGCCGTCTACACCGACTACGGCGGCCAGATCGACAAGACGCTGCCGAACGTCGTCACGCGCGGCGCGAGCGAGCTGGGGATGACCGTCGGCGCGCTGGGCTTCTTTCCCGCGATGGACGTGGTGCGCCAGGCGCTGCCGATGGTGCTGACGATGCTCAAGATGGCGCTCGTCATCTGCATCCCGCTGGTGCTGCTGATCGGCACCTACGACCTGAAGACTGTGGTGACGGTGAGCTGCGTCCAGTTCGCACTGTTCTTCGTGGACTTCTGGTTCCAGCTAGCACGCTGGATCGACAGCACGATCCTGGATGCGCTCTACGGCTGGGGGTTTGGTGCGGACAGGCCGCACACGAACTTCGATCCGCTGATCGGCTTGAACAACGCTTTTGGCGACATGTTGCTCAACTTCGTCATGGCGATGATGTTCATCGTGTTGCCGACGTTCTGGGTGATGGCACTCGGATGGGCAGGGGTTCGCGCCGGAAATTTCCTGGGTGGCCTCATCACCGGAACGTCCGATGCTAAATCGGCAGGGGGTAGTGGCTCTCGCCTTGCGATGACGGCAGCGAAAGGCGCTGCCAAGTA
>JAKLLO010000301.1 GCA_023150095.1 Zoogloea sp.
CCTCGACAAGGCCTGGGGCCTCGAGCCCAACTCGCGCCTGTCGTGCCAGGCGGTGGTGGCCGACACGCCGCTGACCGTCGAGATCCCCAAGTACTCCATCAACATGGCCCGGGAGGGCAAGCACTGATGAAATGGGTAGAGGTTCAGGAAATCGCCATCCAGCTGGCCGACGCCCACCCGGACGTCGACCCGACCAGGCTCAACTTTGTCGACCTGATGCGCTGGGTGATCGCGCTCCCCGAGTTCGACGACGACCCCAAGCACTGCGGCGAACGCATCCTGGAAGCCATCCAGCAGGCCTGGATCGAGGAAGTGGAGTAGGGCAGTGGACAGCCCGGCGGCCGACGGTGTCCATGCCTTCGAGGTGCGCACGCTGGACGGTGCGCCCCTGCGTCTCGCCGATTTTGCCGGCAAGGTGCTGTTGATCGTCAATACCGCGAGCCACTGCGGCTTCACGCCCCAGTACGCCGGCCTGCAGAAGCTCCACGAAACCTACGGCCCTCGCGGGCTGGTGGTGATCGGCTTCCCGTGCAATCAGTTCGGCGCCCAGGAGCCGGGTAGCAGTGCCGAGATCGCCGCCTTCTGCCAGCGCAATTACGGCGTCGATTTCATCCTCACCGAAAAGGTGGACGTAAACGGCAGCGGGGCGCACCCGCTGTTCCGCCATCTCACCACGGCCTTGCCCGGCGTGCTCGGCTCGGAGGCCATCAAGTGGAACTTCACCAAGTTCCTCGTCGATCGCGCCGGCCGCCCGGTCAGCCGCCACGCTCCCACCACCTCGCCCGCAGCGCTCGCTGCCGATATCGAGGCCCTGCTGTAGGGGCGGCGCAGACGCATTGCGGCGTGCAAGGCAAAAGGGCGGCTTCGGTCGCCCTTTTGCCTTTTTGTGGCGCCTCCGTGCCTACATCCGCCCCAGCTTGCGATACAGGGTGTTGCGGCTGATGCCGAGGTTGCGTGCTGCCGACGAGATGTTGCCGCCGGCTGCCTCGAGGGCGCGCAGGGCCGCCTGACGGCCGATCTCGTCCAGGCTGCCGCCGCCGGCCGGAAGCTCGCTGGCCCACCGGGGCTCGCCGCCGCCCGCCGCCGGTGCGGGGGCCATGGGCGCCAGGGGGGCCTCGAAGAGCTCTTCCGGCAGGTGCTTTTCGGTGATCAGCTGTTCGCCCTCGTCGAGCAGGGCGATCGCCACCCGGATCGCGTTGTGGAGCTGGCGGATATTGCCGGGCCAGGCGTAGCCCTCGATGGCCTTCAGCGCACCCTCCGAGAAGCGCACGGGCATCGTCGGGTCCGGCACCTCGGCGGCCGCCAGCCGGGTGAGCAGCGCGCGGATGTCGCTGCGCTCGCGCAGCGGCGGCAGCGTGACGCTCATCCCGTTGAGGCGGTAGTAGAGGTCTTCGCGGAAACTGCCGCGGGCGACTTCCTCGCGCAGCTTGCGGTGGGTGGCGCACACCAGCGCGATGTCCACCTGGATCGTCTTGGTGCTGCCCAGGGGCGTCACGCAGCGCTCCTGCAGCACGCGCAACAGCCGGGCCTGCAGGTTGAGCGGCATGTCGCCGATCTCGTCGAGGAACAGCGTGCCGCCGTTGGCCTGCTGGATCTTGCCCGGCGCGCCTTCCTTGCGGGCGCCGGTGAAGGCGCCGCCCTGGTAGCCGAAGAGCTCGGACTCGATCAGGGTTTCGGGGATGGAGGCGCAGTTGAGGGCCACGAAGGGCTGGTCATGGCGGGGGCCGCTGTTGTGGAAGGCTTTGGCGAAGATCTCCTTGCCGGCGCCCGATTCGCCCTGGATCAGGATGGGGATGTCGCGGCCGAGCATCCGCCGCGCCCGGTCGATGGCGGCCTGCAGGCGCGCGTCGCCGGTGTTGAGGGTGTCGAGGGTGATGGCCGGCGCGTTGCCGCCCTCGGCCCGGCGCGCCTGACGCTGGGGCAGGGCGCGTTCGTCGCCGCCCCGGCCTGCATGCACGGACGGTGCCGGCAGCTGGCCGCGCAGCTGCACGTGGATCAGCTTGCCGTTCACGCACAGCTCCTGGCTGCCCTGGGGCGTGTGGCGCAGGCGGTCGATCAGGGCCGACAGGTTGCTCTCGAAGACGATCGAGAAATCCCGGCGCATGGCGTCGATCTGGCGGATGCCGAGGATCTCGGTGCCGCTGATGTTCATCGCCAGCACCCGCCCGTCGTGGGTCACCGCGGCGATGCCCTCCTTGGGGCTGCCGAGGTAGTCGGGGCGGGTGTGGAAGCACACCAGGATGTCCCGCGCATGAGCGGTCTCGAAGAGGCGCTTCTCGA
>JAKLLO010000066.1 GCA_023150095.1 Zoogloea sp.
CGCCCTCGCCGATCATCCGGTACACGCCGGGCTCCTCGGTAAGGGTGCGCAGGAAGGCCTTGGCGTCGAAACTCATGGCGCGGGCGGATCAGGCCAGGGCAAGCACGCTGTCGCGGGCAGCCACGTAGGGCGCCCAGCCGGCGAGGGTTTCCGGGTCGGCCGGCATGGTGCCGGGCCGCGGCCGCAGGGCGGCGATGCGGGCGGCGCTGTCGGCGCTCACTTCCGGGCGCCAGCGGTCGATGAGCTGCACCGCCAGATCGGGCCGGTTGCACACCAGCACCATGTCGCAACCGGCGCTGTGGGCGGCGCTGGCGCGGGCCACGATGTCGCCTGCCACGCTGGCGCCTTCCATCGTCAGGTCGTCGGAGAAGATCACCCCGCCAAAACCGAGCCGGCCGCGCAGCACGTCCTGCAGCCAGAAGGGCGAGAAGCCCGCCGGACGCGGATCGATGTTCTCGAAGATCACGTGGGCCGGCATCACGCCGCCAAGCTCGGCAGCGAGGTTGCGGAAGGGCTGGATGTCGTCGGCCCACACCGCGTCGAAGCTGCGGCCATCCACGGGAATCGCCACGTGGGAATCCGCCTCGACCGCGCCGTGGCCGGGGAAGTGCTTGCCCACCGCGCGCATGCCGGCGTCCGCCAGCCCAGCGATCACCGCCCGGGCGAGCTCGGTGGCGACCTGCGGATCGCGGTGGAAGGCCCGATCGCCGATCACAGAACTGACGCCGTAATCCAGATCAAGCACCGGCGCATAGCTGAGATCGACGCCGTGGGCGCGCAGCTCGGCCGCCAGCACGAAGCCAGCGTGACGAGCCGCGGCGGTGGCGGCGGCGGGATCGTCATTCCACACGGTGCCAAAGCGGCGCATCGCCGGCAGGCGGGTGAAGCCGTCGCGGAAGCGCTGCACGCGCCCACCTTCGTGGTCGACGGAGATCACCAGCTCCGGCCGCACCGCGCGGATGGCGGCGGTGAGAGCGCGCAACTGCTCGGGCTCGGCATAGTTGCGGGCGAACAGGATCACGCCGCCCACCAGCGGGTGCTGCAGGATTTCGCGCTCTTCAGCGGTGACTTCGTGGGCGGCCACGTCAAGCATGATCGGGCCGGGCTGGGCGTGGGAAGGCTTCATGTTTTTTCGATGACGGCAAAGGCGACGACGTATTCCGCTTCGTCGGAAAGGCTCAGGTGGGCCGAGAGGCCCTGCTCCCGCATGTGATCGGCGAGGGCGGCGGAAAATTCAAACAGCGGCTTGCCCAGGGCGTCGTGCCCGACCCGCACGGCATGGAGCGTGGCCGGCACGGCGACGCCGGTGCCGAGGGCCTTGCCGAAGGCTTCCTTGGCGGCAAAGCGTTTGGCGAGAAAGCGCTCGGGGTGGGCGGCGGCTTCGAAGGCCGACATCTCGGATTCGTCCAGCACCCGCGCCGCAAACCGCCGGCCGTGGCGCGTCAGCGCTTCGGCCAGACGCGCGACCCGGACGATGTCGGTGCCGATACCGTGGATCACGCTTGCCGGCCGAGGGCGGCGCCTTCGCGCATCAGGCGCTTCATCTCGCGCACGGCCTCGCGCATGCCCGAGAACACCGCGCGGCTGACGATGGAATGGCCGATGTGCAGTTCGCGGATGCCGGGCAAGCACGCGATCGGCTGGACGTTGTAGTAGTTGAGCGCGTGGCCGGCGTTGAAACGCAGGCCGAGGCCACGGATCGCCTCGCCGGCACGGGCGATCTTGTCGATCTCGGCCAGCACAGCCGGGCTTTCGGCGTCGCGCCCGGCGGCGTGGAAGGCGTGGGCGTAGGGGCCGGTGTGGATCTCGCAGACCTTCGCGCCGATGCGCGCGGCGGCTTCGACCTGGGCCGGCTCGGCGTCGATGAAGACGCTGACGATGATGCCGGCGTCGGCCAGACGGCTTACCGCATCCTTCAGGCGTGCTTCCTGGGACACGATGTCGAGGCCGCCTTCGGTGGTCACCTCGTGGCGGCCTTCGGGCACGAACATCGCCATCTCGGGCTTGATGCCGCAGGCGATACCGACCATCTCGTCGGTGGCGGCCATCTCGAGGTTGAGCTTGATCTGGGTGAGGTCGCGCAGGCGGCGCACGTCCTCGTCCTGGATGTGGCGGCGATCCTCGCGCAGATGCACGGTGATGCCGTCGGCCCCGCCGAGGTGAGCTTCGACGGCGGCCCACACGGGGTCGGGTTCCCAAGTGCGGCGAGCCTGGCGGAGGGTGGCCACGTGGTCGATGTTGACGCCGAGTTCAATCAAGAGATGTCTCCGGGAAAGGCAAAGAGTTCGGTGAATACGCGGCGCGACTGGAGCTGCTGCCCGCCGAGGTAGTGCTGGATGAGCCGGCGCATCAGGGCCTTGCTCTGGGCCAGGGTTTCCGGATCGCGGAAATCGCCGGCGGCCATGTCGAGCAAGGTCTTGCCCGAAACCGTGGCTAGCTCGTCGCCTACCGCGTCGAAATCGTCCAGGGAAATGGGGCCGCGCTCGATTATATAAGCGTAGCGGGTGTCGCCCCGGACGGGCGCGTCGTCCGCGTCGGCTTCGAGGAGCAGGCCGTAGCCGAGTTCCTGCAGCAGGGCGAGCTCGAAGCGGCGCAGGACGACCTCCTGCGATTCGCCCGCCGCCAGCGCCCGCAGGGCTTCGCCGTAGGCCGCGTAAAGCCGGGGGTGGGCGTCCTCGCGGGGCATGAGGCGCATCAGGAGTTCGTTGGCGTAATACGCGCAGAGCAGCGCCTGACCACCGAGCAGCGGCTGACCGCCCTGCCATTCGGCGCGGATCAGGGTCTTCATCTCGCCGCCGCCGCTCCAGTCGATGAACAGCGGCTGGAAGGCCATCAGCACACCGCGCAGCTGCGAGGCCGGACGCCGGGCGCCCTTGGCCACCAGCCCGACGCGGCCGTGATCGCGGCTGAACACCTCGACGATGAGGCTGGTCTCGCGATACGGGTAGCTGTGCAGCACGAAGCCCGGCTGCTGGTCGACGCGCTGCTTGGCGCTCACGGCAGGCTGCCCCGGGCCGGCTTATTCGTAGCCGAGGCTCTTGAGCGCGCGCTCGTCGTCGGCCCAGCCGCTCTTGACCTTGACCCACACCTCCAGGAAAACCTTGGACTCGAAGAGCTTCTCGAGCTCGACGCGGGCTTCAGACGCAATGCGCTTGAGACGCTCGCCGCCCTTGCCGATCACCATCGCCTTGTGGGCGTCGCGGTCGACGATGATGGCGGCGTTGATGCGGCGCATGCCGGCTTCGGCCTCGAACTTCTCGATCTCGACGGTCATGCCGTAGGGCAACTCCTCGCCGAGCTGGCGGAACAGCTTTTCGCGGAGGAACTCGGCCGCCAGGAAGCGCTCGCTGCGGTCGGTGATGTCGTCCTCGCCAAAGATCCAATCGCCTTCGGGCAGATAGGGCTCGGCGGCCTTCAGGAGCTGGGCGGTGTTCTGCCCCTTCTCGGCGGACACCGGAACGATCTCGGCAAAGGGATAGACCGCGCTCATCTTCTGCAGGAAGGGCAGCACCTTGCCCTTGTCCTCGAGCATGTCCATCTTGTTGACCACCAGGATCACCTTGGCGCCCTCGGGCAGCAGCTTGACCACCTGCTCGTCGGCCGGGCCGAAGCGGCCGCTTTCGATCACGAAGAGCACCAGATCCACATCCGCCAGCACCTGGGTGACGGTGCGGTTCATCGCCCGGTTGAGGGCGTTCTTGTGGCGGGTCTGGAAGCCCGGGGTGTCGACGAAGATGTACTGGGCCTGGCCTTCGGTCAGCACGCCGGTCACCCGGTGACGGGTGGTCTGGGCCTTGCGGGAGACGATGCTGATCTTCTGGCCAATCAGCCGGTTGAGCAGCGTGGACTTGCCCACGTTGGGGCGGCCGACGATGGCGACGAAGCCGGTACGCATCGGCTGCTCGCCCGCGGCGGGGGTGTGGGATTCGGTCATTTCTGGGGTAGGAGTTCCAGCGCCCGCTGGGCGGACTGCTGTTCGGCAGCGCGGCGACTCACGCCGATGCCGCGGGTCTTGAGGCCAAGGCCGGCGATCTCGCACTCGACCTCGAATTCCTGTTGGTGGGCTTCGCCGCGGGTATCGGCGAGCGAATATTTGGGCAGCGGCATGCGCCGGCCCTGCAGCCATTCCTGCAGCGCCGTCTTGGGATCTTTCAGCGCGCGGGCCGGATCGAGCGCTGCCAGGGATTTTTCGTAGAGGCGATCGACCACCCCTTTGGCGGCCTCGAAACCGGCATCCAGAAACACCGCGGCGATGATGGCTTCCAGCGCGTCGGCGAGGATGGACGGACGGCGATGCCCACCGCTCTTCAGCTCGCCCTCGCCCAGGCGCAGGTATTCGCCGAGTTTGAGCCCGTCGGCCAGCCGGTGCAGGGCTTCCTGGCGCACCAGGTTGGCGCGCAGGCGCGACATGTCGCCTTCGCGCAGGTTGTCGAAACGCCCGAAAAGGGCGATGGCGGTCACGCAGTTGAGCACGCTGTCGCCGAGAAACTCCAGCCGCTCGTTGTTGGGCGATCCGAAGCTCCGATGGGTGACCGCCTGCTCGAGGAGCGCCGGCCGGGAAAAACGATGGCCGATGGCCTGCTGCAGGGCGTCCAACTTCATGGGGTGAGGCTCAGTTTGCGTCGGACGACGCGGAGAATTCGATCAGCAGGCTCACCTTGCCATAGAGCGGCACCTTGCGGGCGTAGTCGACCGACATGACGATGCGGCCGTTTTCCTTGGTGATGTCGATGTCTGCAGGGGTGACGCTGGTGATGTCGTCCACGGTGACGCGCTTCGAGAAGGCGTTGCGCAACTCGGAGACCGTTGCGCTCTGGGGGTTGGAGGCACTAACCACCGCCACCAGCGCGCGCTTGATCCCATAGTACTCATTGACCACGGGAATCAGCTTGAGGCCCACCACCACAAGCGCCGCCATCGCGCCGCCGACCAGCAGCACGCTGACAAGACTCAGGCCCGATTGACTTTTTCGCGTCATGATCACTGGAAGCTGCCTATCCGTTTCAGGTCGCTGGAATTGAACCAGATGTAGAAAGCCTTGCCAACAATGTTCTTTTCCGGGACGAAACCCCAGCCGCGGCTGTCGAAACTGCCGTCGCGGTTATCACCCATCATGAAGTAATGGCCGGCGGGAACCGTGCAGGAAAGACCGCGATTAGTATAGGTGCAGTTTTCCTGGAACGGATACTTGGTGACCTGGGAAACGTAGGCCGGCGCGGCATTTTCCACGATGATCCGGTGCTCGACGTTGCCCAGCTTCTCGATGAAGCTCGGCGAATAGTAGAGCCGGTCGGCGTGCAGGTAGTCGCCGGCGGCGTTCTGCGGCACGGGCTGGCCGTTGATCGTCAGCTTCTTGTCGAAATACTCGACCTTGTCGCCGGGCAGGCCGACCACGCGCTTGATGTAGTCGAGGGATGGATCGCCCGGGAAGCGGAACACCATCACGTCGCCCCGCTGGGGCTCGTTCACGTCGATGATCTTCTTGTTGATCACCGGCAGGCGGATGCCGTAGGTCCACTTGTTGACGAGGATGAAGTCGCCCACCAGCAGGGTCGGGATCATCGAGCCGGACGGAATCCGGAAGGGTTCGACCACGAAGGAGCGCAGGCAGAAGACCACCAGGATCACCGGGAAGAAGCTCGCGCCGTACTCGACCCACCACGGCGTCCTGGCGCCCACGCTGCGCCGCTTGCTGGCGACGAAACGGTCCAGCGCCCACAGGACGCCGCTCACCAGCAACAGCAGGAAAAGAATCAGGGCGAAATTCACGTATCAGCTCCAGTCAGCAGGCTCATTTACCTTCGTCCACCCGCAGCACGGCCAGGAAGGCTTCCTGCGGAATCTCCACGTTGCCCACCTGCTTCATGCGCTTCTTGCCCTCTTTCTGCTTCTCGAGGAGCTTCTTCTTGCGGGTGATGTCACCGCCGTAGCACTTGGCCAGCACGTTCTTGCGCAGGGCCTTGATGGTCTCGCGGGCGACGATGTTGGAGCCGATCGCGGCCTGGATGGCCACGTCGAACATCTGGCGCGGGATCAGTTCGCGCAGCTTGGCCACCAGCTCGCGGCCACGGTACTGGGAGTTGGCGCGGTGCACGATGATCGACAGGGCATCCACTTTCTCGGAGGACACCAGCACGTCGAGCTTGACCAGATCGGCGGCGCGGTATTCCTTGAACTCGTAGTCGAGGGAGGCGTAGCCGCGGGACACCGACTTCAGCTTGTCGAAGAAGTCCATGACCACTTCGTTCATCGGCATGTCGTAGATCAGCTGCACCTGACGGCCGTGGTAGAGCATGTCCACCTGGGCGCCGCGCTTCTGGTTGCACAGGGTGATGACCGGGCCGACGTATTCCTGGGGCAGGAAGATCACCGCCTTGATGATCGGCTCGCGCACCTCTTCGACCTTGGACAGATCAGGCAGCTTGGACGGGTTGGACACCTGCTCGACGGTGCCGTCCTTCATCAGCACTTCATACACCACGGTCGGCGCCGTGGTGATGAGGTTCATGTCGAACTCGCGCTCCAGGCGCTCCTGCACGATCTCCATGTGCAGCAGGCCGAGGAAGCCGCAGCGGAAGCCGAAGCCCAGCGCCTGGGAGACTTCCGGCTCGAACTGCAGGGACGCGTCGTTGAGGCGCAGCTTCTCGAGCGACTCGCGCAGCTGGTCGTATTCGTTGGATTCGACCGGATACAGGCCCGCGAACACCTGCGGCTTGATCTCCTTGAAACCGGCCAGCGGCTCGGTGGCCGGCCGGCCGGCGAGGGTGATGGTGTCACCCACCTTGGCGGATTTCAGTTCCTTGATACCGGCGATGATGAAGCCCACCTGCCCGGCCGAAAGGGTTTCCCGCGGCTGCGACTTGGGGGTGAACACACCCACCTGCTCGCACAGGTGCTGGTTGCCGTTGGACATGAACAGGATCTTGTCCTTCGGCTTGAGGGTGCCATCGACCACCCGCACCAGCATCACCACGCCCACGTAGTTGTCGAACCACGAGTCGATGATCAGCGCCTTCAGCGGCGCATCCGGATCGCCCTTGGGCGGCGGGATGCGGGCGATGACGGCCTCGAGGATGTCCTGGACGCCCATGCCGGTCTTGGCCGAGCACGGAATCGCGTCGCTCGCGTCGATGCCGATCACGTCTTCGATTTCCTGCTTGGCGCCATCCGGATTGGCCTGGGGCAGGTCCATCTTGTTGAGCACCGGCACCACCTCGACGCCCTGCTCCAGCGCGGTGTAGCAGTTGGCGACGGTCTGGGCCTCGACGCCCTGGGAGGCATCCACCACCAGCAGGCCTCCTTCGCAGGCCGCCAGCGAGCGGGAGACTTCGTAGGAGAAGTCCACGTGCCCCGGGGTGTCGATGAGGTTGAGGTTGTAGACCTGGCCGTCGCGGGCGCGGTAACTCAGCGCTGCGGTCTGGGCCTTGATCGTAATGCCCCGCTCACGTTCGATATCCATCGAGTCCAGCACCTGGGCCTCCATCTCCCGGTCGGACAGGCCGCCACAAAGATGGATGATCCGGTCGGCCAGGGTGGACTTGCCGTGGTCGATATGGGCGATGATCGAAAAGTTTCTGATGTGTTGCATGGGCCATGAAAAAGGGTGCCGTTGGGCACCCTTGAAAAAATTGTTTGCCTGGCAAAGGGTTGGATTTTAACCGATACGCCGGAAATGAGCACGGACTGCCGGTTCGTCCAGAAAGTAGTGACATAGTTCCACATCCCCGTCGAGCAGTACCGGCACTTTCTCACCCCAGACTTCCTCGAGCTCCGGGGCATCCGTGTCCAGGTCGACAACCCGGACCGAAAACCCCAGCTCATCCTGGAGCGGGGCGAGCGCGGTGAGCAGATCATGGCACAGATGGCACCACATCCGGCTCAGCACGGTAAGTTGGCGATCAGCGCTCAAGGGTTCGCAGGGGAACAAAGGTCTGGGTTTCGCCACGCAGCACCAGCAGCGTGACGGTCTGGCCGAGCTCAAGGGCACCCACCACCCGGTTGAACTGCTCCACCGAGCGGATGTCGGTGCGCACGCCCTTGCTCACCAGCGCCAGGATGCCATCGCCGGCCTGGATCTCGGAAGCCCGCGCCGATGCGCTGCGCAGCGCATCGACCACCACGCCGCCCACAGCGAAACGCCCGTCGCGACGCTGTTCGGCGGAGGGCTCGACGACGACGATGCCGAGCCGGTTCGGCGCCACATCCTGCCGCGGCGCCTTGGCCGCCACCTTACGGACTTTCTCTTCCGGCAGTTCCGCCACCGTCACCGCCAGATCCCGCACCGTACCTTTGCGCCACACCTGCACCGGCGCCTTGCTGCCCGGCCGCGTGCTGCCCACCAGGCGCGGCAGATCGCCCGACACACCCACCGGACGGTTATCGAAGCGCAGGACGATATCGCCCTGCTCGATGCCGGCCTTGTCCGCCGGGCTGCCCTTCTCGACCGAACTCACCAGCGCGCCCACCGGCTTGCCGAGATTGAAGCTGTCGGCAAGCTCGCGGGAGACCTCCTGGATCACCACGCCGATGCGCCCGCGCTGCACTCGACCACTGGCCCGCAGCTGGGACTGCACGTCCATCGCCACATCGATCGGGATCGCGAACGACAGCCCCATGAACCCGCCAGTACGGCTGTAGATCTGGGAGTTGATGCCGACAACCTCGCCCTTCATGTTGAACAGCGGCCCGCCGGAGTTGCCCGGGTTGATGGCCACGTCAGTCTGGATGAAGGGCACGAAATTTTCCTGGGGCAGCGAACGCCCTTTGGCACTGACGATGCCCGCCGTCACCGAATTCTCGAACCCGAACGGCGCACCGATCGCCACCACCCAGTCGCCCACCCGCAGCTTGTTCGGATCACCCAGGCTGACCTTGGGCAGCCCCGTCGCGTCGATCTTGAGCAGCGCCACGTCGGTGCGCGGATCGGTGCCGATCAGGCGGGCGCGGAATTCGCGCTTGTCGGTCAGCTTGACGACGATCTCATCGGCGCCATCGACCACATGGGCGTTGGTGAGCACGTAGCCGTCAGGCGACACAATGAAGCCGGAACCCAGGGAGCGATTGTCCGGGTCCATCCGCGGCGCCGACGGCGAGCGCGGAATGAAACGCCGGAAGAGATCGAACATCGGATCGTCTTCGTCCAGGCTGGGCACTCCTGGGCGGGTCTGGCGCAAGGCCTGGGTGGTGCTGATGTTCACCACCGCGGCACCCTGGCGCTCGGCCAGATCGGCAAAATCGGGCAGATCCCTGGCCAGCGCAACGTGGCCGGAGAGCAGCACGGCAGCAGCCACGAGCCAGACCAACACCCGATGGAAAGACAGGTCGGCTCTCATCGTCCGCACGCCTCCGACGACGAGCCGCCACGCTCAAGTCGCAGCGGGGCCGCCCCCCGCGTCCAGGCAGACCGGCCACGGGCCAGCAGAAATGCCATCACGCCCCCTGCCACCGCACCGATGCCGGCAGACAGATCCACACTGCCGCCCACCGGCGACACCGCGGTGCCAGCAGCGGCACCGATCAGCACCCCAATCACTGGCAAGGCATAGGCCAGAAGCGCCGCACGCAGCGGAACACCATCCTCGACGACCACGCCAACCTCGTCACCCGGCCGCGCATCGATGCCGTTGGGCACCCGCACAGCCTGACTGGACGACGCCAGCGGCCTGGCGATATTCACGCCACCGCAGCCGCCGGGCTCATTGCAGCGACCGCAGCCCTGGGCCACGGTCACATCCACCCACGCGTAGCCGGATTCGACCCGCGACACGACACCCTTGACCCGCATTACCGCTTCCGTGCCTCCACGCCGTCGGCGATCCGCACCAGCGCCGGCTGGGGCACCTCGCCAAGTACCGTGATCTGGTGATCAGCCACCGTGCGACGGAAGATATTGACGGCTCCGTTCGCGCTCATCCCGCTTTGCAGGCTGGGCTTTGCCGGCAGGGGTTCGATGAACACCGAGATCGCCGCCAGCCCGTCGGAGAACACCACATGGTAGGCCTCCGCCCGATCCTTGCGGGCCGGCCGCGTGACCGAAACCACCTGCCGGAACCCCGGAATCGAGTTGCGGAAGATCCAGCCGGTATCCTCGACCTTCACGTCGTTGCCGCGGGCCTGAACCACCTTCCAGTCGGGGCCCCGCACGAAGCGCGGTTTCACCTTCTCCTTGTCGAAGGGCGCGCCGATCTGAACCTCGTTGAAGGCGAACTGCTCGATGCTCTCGCCCTTCTCGCCGATCAGGCGGGCGCGGAGCAGCAGGCCGGAGTTCACGTCCGCCCAGAACTGGTGACCGAAGCGCATGTCGTCCTTAGGTTCGAGGATGATCTGCTGGCTTTCGAGCCCGGCGATCCGCACGACCTCGCCCTTCCGGATCCGGTAGTTCTCGGCCAAGGCGCTGGGCGACGACGGCAGCCGCGCCGGAAAACCGCGCCGGGCCGCCGACTGATCGACGATCACCAGCTTCTGGTCGGGCAGAAAGCACTGCACTTCTTCGTTGTTGCGCACGACCTCCCGCGGGCTGCCGTCCAGCGCCTCGAGTTTCTCGAACTCGGCACCACCCTCAACCAGATGAGCGATCCGCGAGGTCTCGACGTTCTTGCCGCTCTGGTAGCTGAAGGTGCCCGTGTAATTGAGCTTGTGGGCAGCGCTGGAAATCCTTCCCAGCCAGCTGAGGGGATCGGTCGGCGCATCCGCGCCGGCCGCCACGCCCGCCGTCAGGCACGCCGCCAGAAGTACGACGAACCGCTTCATCGCTGCCCGGCCGCGCGGCTGTCGGAAACGGTCCGCACGTAAAGCGCCACGCCCGGCATGGCCGCCGAGGGCGCCATCGCCTGGTGGGCGAACAGATACTCGCGCTCGGACGACTCAGCCGTATTTCCGGAAACCCGGGCCGGGGCCTCAACCGGCGCGCTCACCAGCGCCACCGGCTGCTGAACCTTGGCCGCGGCGATGCGTTCGACTGCCGGCCCATCGCTGTTGAGGGTGACCGCCACCCATCCGACTGCCGCCACGCCCATGACCGACGCGGCGATCGGCATCAGATGCCTGACCAGCCCGCTGCCCACCTCGCGCCGATGGGGCGCAACGATCGCCGGCTCGTCTTCGATGCAGCGCATCACATTGCGCGTGAAATCCGGCGAGAGCCCTTGCTCTTCCCGCAGCACATCTCCGATCAGGCAGAAGTTTTCCCAGTCCCGTCGAAGCGCCCCATCCCGCTTGAGCGATTCGAGCATTCGGGATGAAGCCTCGTCGTCGAGAGCGCCATCCAGCAGGGCAGAAACCTTTTCTTTCATCGTCTTACCACCTCTTGTTCGGAGCCGTGTCGAGCAACGGCCTGAGCTTTTCTGAAATTGCTTCCCGTGCGCGGAAGATCCGCGAGCGGACGGTGCCGATCGGGCATTCCATGATCGAGGCGATCTCGTCGTAACTCAGACCTTCGATCTCTCGCAAAACGATCGCCGTTCTCAATTCTTCAGGCAAGGCCTCCATCGCCACGTTGACGGTGTCCCCGATCTGCTTGGTCATGAGTAGCCGCTCTGGCGTGTTGATATCACGCAACTGATCCCCATCCTCGAAGGTTTCAGCCTCGTCGGAATCGAAATCGGTGGTGGTTGGAGCGCGACGACCTTGCGAAACGAGGAAGTTCTTGGCGGTGTTGATCCCGATACGATAAAGCCAAGTGTAAAAAGCGCTGTCTCCCCGAAAGGACGGCAAGGCGCGATACGCCTTGATGAACGTTTCCTGGGCGACATCCTCCACTTCGGCGGGATCTCGGATCAATCTCGACAACAGCCGGGCGAGCTTGCGCTGATACTTGGTGACGAGCAGGCCGAAAGCCTGTTTGTCACCTCGTTGGACGCGCTCGACCAGCAGTTGGTCAATTTCGCGATCACTCATGGTCGGGAAAGGGCTACCTCGTAAGGCGTGACCCGGTCGGTCACAGCCCCGCAGTATACCTTGTGCGTCCTGCTTCCCTGCCAAAGTACTGAGGTTGACCGCAGCGCGCAGCGCATAGTTCAGTCATTGAAAGGGTTTTGTTGGCGGCTGCAGGGCAGATCGCACGTGCTATAGTCGCCCATCCGAACTATCGCCCCCCGCGGAAATCCGAAGTGACCGCTTTTGATGTGCTCATTCTGGGCAGCGGCCTCGCCGGCCAATCACTCGCCCTTCGTCTTGCAGACACCCTGAAGGTCGCCCTCGTCACCAAACGCACGCTCGAAGACAGCGCCAGCGCCTGGGCCCAGGGCGGCATCGCCGCGGTGCTCGACCCTACCGACAGCACCGAAGCCCACATCGCCGACACCCACACCGCCGGGGCCGGACTGTGCTCGGACAAGGCCACCCGTTTCGTCGTCGAAAACGGCCCGCGTGCCATCCAGTGGCTGATCGACCACGGCGTGCCCTTCACCACTGATTCCGCCTCGCCGATCGGTTATCACCTTACCCGCGAAGGCGGACACGGCCACCGCCGGGTGATCCACGTGGCCGACGCCACCGGCGCCGCGGTGCAGGCCACGCTGACCGAACAGGTCCGCGCCCATCCGAACATCCAGATCTTCGAGCAGCACATCGCCGTCGACCTCATCATCGGCCACAAGATCGGCCGCCCCGAGGCAGGCTGCCTTGGCGCCTACGTCCTCGACATCGCCAACGACGAAGTGCGCACCTTTGCGGCACGTCACACGGTGCTCGCCACCGGCGGCGCGGGCAAGGTCTACCTCTACACCACCAACCCCGACACCGCCACTGGCGACGGGGTTGCCATGGCCTGGCGGGCCGGCTGCCGGGTGTCGAACATGGAGTTCATCCAGTTCCACCCCACCTGCCTGTACCATCCACAGGCCAAGTCCTTCCTGATCTCCGAAGCCGTGCGCGGCGAAGGCGGCCTGCTGCGCCGCCCCGACGGCAGCCGTTTCATGCCCGAGCACGACAGCCGGGAAGAGCTCGCGCCCCGCGACATCGTCGCTCGCGCGATCGACTTCGAGATGAAGAAGCACGGTCTCGATTGCGTCTTTCTGGATATCAGCCACAAACCGGCCGATTTCCTGCGTGAGCACTTCCCCAACATCCTGGCCCGCTGCGCCGAACTGGGCATCGACATCACCCAGCAACCGATTCCGGTCGTGCCGGCCGCTCACTATTCGTGCGGCGGCATCGCCACTGACCTGCGCGCCCGCACCGACGTGCCCGGCCTCTACGCCGTTGGCGAAACCGCCTGCACCGGCCTGCACGGCGCCAATCGACTGGCCAGCAACTCGCTGCTCGAATGCCTGGTGTACGGCGAGGCAGCCGCGAATGACATCCTCGCCAACCCGCGCCCGCATGCGGCCGAGCTTCCCCAGTGGGACGAGAGCCGCGTGACTGACGCAGACGAATCGATCGTGATCTCCCACAACTGGGAAGAACTGCGGCGTTTCATGTGGGACTACGTGGGCATTGTCCGCACCAACAAGCGACTCCAGCGAGCCCAGCATCGCATCCGCCTGCTCGCGCGCGAGATTGACGAGTTCTACAGCAACTTCCGGGTCAGCAACGATCTCATCGAGCTGCGCAACCTTGTGGTGACCGCCGACCTCATCGTCCGCAGCGCCCTCAAGCGCAAGGAAAGCCGTGGCCTGCACTGCAGCCGCGACTACCCCACTACCCTGCCCGCAGCCCGCGACACCATCATCCGCCCCAGCCGCAGCAAGGCTGGCTAGGCCTTCTCCACGCCACGCCCTGCAACAGGCCCGGCTCTCAGCCGGGCCCATATCTGCAGCCGTCTCCACGCCTCGGGCGTGGCCTGATCGCGCATCACGAGCAGCGTACCGCCACGGCCACCGCCCTGCCTTGGCCAGACCAGCCAGACTGCAAAAGGCGTCACCGTCGTTTCAGACCCCAGCCTCAGACGGCGCTCGGCAGCACCATCAGGGTCGATCAGCAGATCACCTTCCGATGCCAGCCCCAAGAGCGTCCCCGCCTTCCGCCACTGCGTCCAAAACCGGACACACGAGCCGACAATCACGGCCAGCCCGCCCAACCACACCATCGGCTCGACGCTGAACCCCAATGAAAAAGCCGCCACGACATGCACCCCCGCTACAAGAGCGAGGAGCTGCCGGGACGGCTTGATTTCAATGGCAGTCACGATGCACGGAAATCCGTGCCGTGCGCTCAGACCTTGCGAAACACCAGCGTGCCATTGGTGCCGCCAAAGCCGAAGTTGTTCTTCACGGCAATGTCGATCTTCATGTCGCGCGCCACGTTGGCACAGTAGTCGAGATCACACTCCGGATCCTGCTCGAAGATGTTGATCGTCGGCGGCGAAACCTGGTTATAGACCGCCAGCGTGGTGATCACCGATTCGAGACCGCCGGCGCCACCAAGGAGGTGGCCGGTCATCGACTTGGTGGAATTAACCACCAGCTTCTTGGCGATATCCGTACCGAAGGCGAGCTTGATCGCTTCGGTTTCGTTCTTGTCGCCGAGGGGCGTCGAGGTGCCGTGGGCGTTGAGGTATTGCACCTCGTCGGCGTTGATGCCGGCGTTCTGCAGTGCATTCACCATGCTGCGGCGGGGACCATCGGTATCCGGCGCAGTCATGTGATAAGCGTCGCCGCTCATCCCGAAACCAGCGATCTCGGCGTAGATGCGGGCACCGCGCTTCACGGCGTGCTCGTATTCCTCGAGCACCAGCACACCCGCACCTTCGCCCAGGACGAAGCCATCGCGGTCCTTGTCCCACGGACGACTGGCCGTTGCGGGATCGTCGTTGCGGGTGGACAGCGCCTTCGCCGAAGCGAAGCCACCAACAGCCAGCGGCGTCACCGTCGATTCGGCACCACCACAGACCATCATGTCCGCATCACCGTATTCGATCATGCGGGCGCTCATGCCGATCGCGTGCAGGCCGGTGGTGCAGGCAGTGACGACAGCAAGATTGGGGCCCTTCATTCCGAACATGATCGACAGGTTGCCGGAGATCATGTTGATGATGGTGCCGGGAATGAAGAACGGAGAAATTTTGCGAGGACCACCGCCGAGGAAATCGTCGTGGGTGTCCTCGATCATCGGCAAGCCGCCGATGCCGGAACCGATATTGACACCAATGCGGTGAGCATTGGCGTCGGTTACCTCGATGCCCGAATCGCGGATGGCCTGGATGCCCGCCGCAAGACCGTAATGGATGAAGATATCCATACGGCGCGCCTCTTTCGGGGAAAGATAGGCGCTGACATCGAAGCCCTTGACCTCGCCGGCAATCTTCGCCGAAAAGGCAGAGGTGTCGAAACGGGTAATCTGAGCGATGCCGGAACGGCCATTGACAATGGCGTCCCAGGTTTCAGGTACGGTATTACCGACCGGCGTGATGGCGCCAAGGCCGGTGACGACAACTCTGCGTCGGGTCAAGGCAGGCTCCTGCGAGTCTTACTTCTTCAGGTGGGCGGAAACGTAGTCGATCGCCTGCTGAACGCTGGTGATCTTCTCGGCTTCTTCGTCGGGGATTTCGCACTCGAATTCTTCTTCGAGGGCCATCACCAGCTCGACGGTGTCGAGGGAGTCGGCACCCAGATCGTCAACGAAGGACGATTCGTTCTTGATTTCGGCTTCGTTGACACCGAGTTGTTCGGCGACGATCTTCTTGACACGAGCTTCGATATTTTCCATGTAGCAACTCCTTCGCTGATTGAGCGGGGTGAATTCAAAACCCCCGCATTCTACCAAAAACGCGCACCCTCGCCAGTCCGGCGAGGATTACGCCATGTACATGCCGCCATTCACGTGCAGGGTAGCTCCCGTCACGTAGGATGCGGCGGGCGACGCCAGGAAGCCAACCACCGAAGCGATCTCCTCCGGCTTGCCGAGACGACCGAGGGCAATCTTGCCCTGCAGGGCCTCGCGCTGGGCGTCTGGCAGTTCCTTGGTCATGTCGGTGTCGATGAACCCCGGCGCGACGCAATTGACGGTGATGTTGCGGCTGCCAAGCTCCTGGGCCAGCGCACGGCTCATGCCGGCCACGCCCGCTTTGGCGGCGGCGTAATTGGCCTGGCCGGGGTTGCCGGAGCTGCCGACCACCGAGGTGATGTTGATGATGCGGCCGTTACGGGCCTTCATCATGCCACGCATGACGAGGCGGGACATGCGGAACACCGACTTGAGGTTGGTGTCGAGCACCGCATCCCATTCGGCATCCTTCATGCGCATCGCCAGGTTGTCGCGAGTGATGCCGGCGTTATTGACCAGCACGAGCACCGGACCCAGGCTCTTCTCGATCTCGGAGATGGCCGCCTCACAGGCCGCCGCGTCGGTCACGTCGAGGGCGAGGCCACGACCGGCAACGCCGGCAGCTTCAAGCCCTGCCTGGATGTCGGCAGCGCCAGCCTCGGACGTGGCGGTACCGACCACGGTGGCGCCAAGGCGGCCCAGTTCGAGGGCGATGGCCCGACCGATACCCCGGGAAGCGCCGGTCACCAGCGCAACCTGCCCCTGCAAAACCTGACTCATGCTGCCCCCGTCGTCTGGAGAATGTCTGCAAGGCTGGCCGCGTCGGCGATCGCGCCGCCCTGCAGGCTACCTTCAATGCGCTTGGTCATGCCGGCCAGAACCTTGCCCGGGCCACACTCGAAAACGTGAGTCGCGCCACGGCGGGCGAAGTCCTGCACGGTCTCGATCCAGCGCACCGGCGAATAGGCCTGGCGCACCAGCGCATCCTTGATGCGGGCCGGATCAGTCTCGACGGCCACATCCACGTTGTTGAGCACGGCGATGGCCGGCACCTTGATCTCGATCTCGGCCAGGCGCAGCGCCAGACGTTCGGCCGCGGGCTTCATCAGCGCGCAGTGGAAGGGCGCGCTCACCGGCAGCAGCACGGCGCGCTTGGCACCCTTGGTCTTGGCGACGGCCATGGCGCGTTCGACGGCAGCACGGGCACCAGCGATGACGATCTGGCCGGGGGAGTTGAGGTTGGCGGCGGAGACGACCTCGCCCTGCGCAGCTTCAGCACAGGCTTCGGCTGCGGCGGGTTCGTCGAGACCGAGCAGCGCAGCCATCGCGCCCTCACCCGCCGGAACGGCTTCCTGCATGGCCTGGGCGCGCAGGCGCACCAGCTTGATGGCTTCCTGGAAATCCAGCGCACCCGCGGCAACCAGCGCGGAATATTCGCCAAGGCTGTGACCAGCGACGAGGCTCGGGGCGGCACCACCACGGGCGATCCACTCGCGATACACGGCGACACCGGCGGTGAGCATCAGCGGCTGGGTGTTGACGGTCTGGGCCAGCAACTCGGCGGGACCGTCGGCAACCATCTGCCACAGGTCTTCGCCAAGGGCGGCGGAAGCTTCGGCAAAGGTGTCGCGGACCACCGCGGAATCACCATAAGCCGCCATCATGCCGACCGACTGGGAGCCCTGCCCCGGAAAAACGAAAGCGAAATTCATCATCCCATCCTTGAATGACTGTACTGCTTAAAACTCGAGGAGCGCGGCGCCCCAGGTGAAGCCGCCGCCCACGCCTTCGAGAAGAATCTTGTGACCACGCTGGATGCGGCCATCACGCACGGCGAGGTCGAGCGCCAGCGGAATCGACGCCGCCGAGGTGTTGCCATGCTCGCTGACGGTGGCGATGACCTTTTCGGTCGGCACGCCGAGGCGCTTGGCGGTGGCCTGCATGATGCGGATGTTGGCCTGGTGGGGAATCAGCCAGTCCACGTCGTCGATGGTCAGACCGGCCTGATCGACGACCTCGCGGGCCACGTCGGCGAGCACCTTGACGGCGAACTTGAAGACGGCCTGACCGTCCATGCGCAGGAAGGGATCACCAGTGATGCCGCCGCGATTGACCTGGCCGGGCACGCACAGGATGCCGTTGTGGCTGCCATCGGCGTGGAGCGCGGTAGCGAGGATGCCCGGCTTGTCGGACGCCTCCAGCACCACGGCGCCGGCGCCATCGCCGAACAGCACGCAGGTGCCACGGTCGTTCCAGTCGAGGATGCGCGAGAAGACTTCGGCGCCCACGACCAGCGCCCGCTTGTGGCTGCCCGAGCGGATGAACTTCTCGGCCGTCGACAGCGCATAGGCGAAACCGGTGCACACCGCCTGCAAATCGAAGGCGGCGCCGCCGTTGACGATGCCCAGCTTTGACTGCAGCAGCGCGGCGGTGCTCGGGAAGATGTAATCCGGCGTGGAGGTGGCGACGATGATCAGGTCGATGTCGGCCGGCTGACAACCCGCGGCGGCGATCGCCCGGGTGCTCGCCTCGTAGGCCAGCTGGCTCGCCGTGACATCGGGATCGGCCAGGTGACGCCGGCAGATGCCGGTGCGTTCGACAATCCATTCGTCCGAGGTATCGATACCCCGGGCCACAAGATCGTTGTTGCTGACGGGCGCGCCGGGCAGGAAGCTGCCGGTTCCGATCACTCGAGCATGAATCATGCTGCGGGCCTTTCACGTTCCATTCGTTCGCTGATCCGCTCGATGAGCCTGTTGCGCGCGGCTTCGGCCGCCCGCCAGAGCGCCTGTTCAAAGGCGAAGGCATCGGCGGAGCCATGACTCTTCACCACCACGCCGCGCAGCCCCAGCAGGGCCGCGCCATTGTAGCGACGGGAGTCCATCCGCTGCTTGAACCCCTTGAGGGCAGACATCGCGAAAAACGCCGCCAGCTTGGTGATCCAGTTGCGGGAAAATTGTTCGCGCAGGAAGGTCGCCATCATGTGGGCGAGGCCTTCCGAGGTCTTGAGCGCCACGTTGCCGACAAAGCCGTCGCAGACGACCACATCCACCGTGCCTTTGTAGATGTCGTTGCCTTCGACATTGCCGTAGAAGTTGAGGCCGCTGTTGCGCAGCAGCTCACCGGCCTGCTTGACGATCTCGTTGCCCTTGATGTCTTCTTCGCCGATGTTGAGCAGGCCGACGCTGGGCCGCTCGTTGTGCTCGACGGCCGCCACCAGCATCGCGCCCATGATGCCGAACTGGAGCAGGTGCTCCGGCGAGCAATCGACGTTGGCGCCCAGATCGAGCATGTGAGTGAGGCCGCGCATGCTCGGCAGCGTGCTGCAGATCGCCGGGCGGTCGATGCCGGGGAGGGTCTTGAGGACGAACCGGGAGATCGCCATCAGCGCCCCGGTATTGCCGGCGGACACGGCCGCCTGGGCATCGCCCGACTTGACCAGATCCACCGACACGCGCATCGATGAATCCTTCTTGTTACGCATGGCGAGCGCCGGCGGCTCGTCCATGCCGACGACTTCCGACGCAGGATGCACGCGCAGGCGCTCACCGAATTCCTGGAGCGCGCCGCCCAGATGAGGCTCAATGGCCTCCGGGCGACCAACCAGGAGAATTCGGGCATCGCGATCAGCGCGCAAGAAATGCAGCGCGGCCGGAACCGTTACCGAAGGGCCGTGATCGCCCCCCATGCAGTCAATGGCCAGGGTGACAGTCATTCGGCGCTAAACGGAGAAAATAGGTGGACAAGTTGTGAAAACGGCGCGACCGCCCGAAGGCGTCGCGCCGTCTAGCAACCAGGAGAATTACTCGCCCTTGGCCTTGGCAACCTTCTTGCCACGGTAGACGCCGGACGGCGAAACGTGGTGGCGCAGGTGGACTTCGCCGGTGGTCGGCTCGACGGCCAGCGGGGGCGCAACCAGGAAATCGTGGGAACGATGCATACCGCGCTTGGACGGGGACTTCTTGTTCTGTTGAACGGCCATGAAAAACTCCTTGAGGAATACTTAAACCTTGCCGCGCAACTGACGCAGAACGGCGAAGGGCGAAATCTCTTCATCAACGCCGGCCTTGACCGGCGGATCGCAATCATCGTGACGTGGCACCAGGGGCAAGGCCAGCAGCACCTCATCCTCGACCAGCGCCAGCAGGTCCGTGAGCGGTTCAACCTCGAGGGCGTCTTCCGCATCGTTTTCCAGCTCATCTTCCGGCGGCGCTTCGCCGGGGCGGAGGAGCAGAAGACGATTTTCCACTTCACAGGGCCACTGCAGGGCCTCAAGACAGCGCTGACACTGAAGAACCAGACTTCCCCGGATCCACAGATCGACGTGGAGCTTGCCCTCGTCGTCACGCTCGCCCTGAAACCCGAAAGCCACCGTTCCGGCGGGTTCCAGCACAGACTCGGCAACACGGCCGAGCCGGGATACCGGCACCTCGCCCTCAAGGCGGCGCCCATCTCTGGCCAACGCCCGAAGGTCGATCACGAAGCTTTCTTGCGACATAAGAGCGGCATGATATTATTTTCGGCTCCCTGTGTCAAAACCCTGCAAACGGACCGACGGCACTTTTCACGCCGCGCCCTTTCCGCCCGATGAAACTCGTCCTAGCTTCCACGTCGGCCTATCGCCGCGAACTCCTCCAGCGCTTCGGCCTGCCCTTTGAAGTCGCCCGCCCCGACATCGACGAAAGCCCGCTGCCCGGCGAACACCCCCGCAGCACTGCCGAACGTCTCGCCATCGAGAAGGCCCGCGCCGTGGCCGGCAACTTTACCGACGCGCTGATCATCGGCAGCGACCAGGTGGCCGCGATGGGCGACATCCGCTTCGGCAAGCCCGGCACCGTCGAGCGCGCCGTGGCCCAGCTCAAGCAGATGAGCGGCCAGACCGTGGTCTTCCACACCGCCCTGGCACTGCTCAACACCCAGACCGGCGACGCGCAGATCGACGTCGTGCCGACCGAGGTGCGTTTCCGCACGCTCAGCGACGACGAGATCGTCCGCTATGTAGAAAAAGAGCGCCCGCTCGACTGCGCCGGCAGCGCCAAGTCGGAAGGCCTCGGCATCACCCTCCTCGACGCCCTTTCCGGCGACGACCCCAACGCCCTCGTCGGCCTGCCGCTGATCGCCCTGGCCCGCATGCTGCGCCGCGAAGGCGTCGCCCTGCCGTGACGACCGCCGCCGGCAAGCTCTACCTGATCCCGGTCAGCCTGGGCGAGGCACCGCTCGCCATCACCACGCCAACCGAAGTCAGCGTGCAGGCCCGCAGCCTCGATTACTTCGTGGTCGAGAACGCCAAGACCGCCCGCGCCGAACTCAAGCGCTTTGAGCACCCCAGACCGCTACGCGACCTCGACATCCGCGAGCTGCCCGAAAACCCGGGCCCGGCCGATCTGGACGCGCTGCTGGCCCCCATCAAGAACGGGCTCGACTGCGGATTGATGTCCGAAGCCGGCTGCCCGGCGGTGGCCGATCCAGGCGCCCTACTCGTCCGCCGCGCCCACGAGGCCGGCATTCAGGTGATACCGATGGTCGGGCCGTCGTCACTGCTGCTGGGCCTGATGGCCTCCGGCCTCAACGGGCAGAGCTTCGCCTTCCACGGCTACCTGCCGATCGACGAGGAAGCCCGCAAACGCCGCCTGCGCGAACTCGAAGCCGAATCCGCCCGCTTCTCGCGCACCCAGCTGTTCATCGAGACGCCCTACCGCAACGACCGGATGTTCGAGGCGCTCAAGCAGGCCTGCGGACCCGAGACCCGCCTGTGCGTCGCCCGGGATCTCACCACCGCGGACGAATGGATCGTGACCAAGCGGATCGCTGACTGGAAGAAGGTGCCCGCGCCGGATCTGGCCAAGCGCCCCACCGTGTTCCTGCTACTCGCCAGCTAGCCGCAGCGCCCGGACGGCGAGACTCAGTCGACGAGATAAACCCCGCCGTCACGCTCCACCACCGGCAGCATCTCCAGCCGACCACCCCGGCACGGCCCTTCGACGCACGCGCCGCTCTCGGGCCGGTACAGGGCGCCGTGGGTGGCGCAGATCAAGTACAACCCGTCGCTGTCGAAAAATCGCCCGGGCTGCCAATCCAGCTCGACCGCCACGTGGGCGCAGCGGTTGATGTAGGCGTAGGCCTTGCCCCGGAAACGCACCGCAAAGGCCGCCACATCCCGGCCGCCCCGCTGCACCACAAAGCGCACGCCGTCGCCGCCATCGACGAGATCGGCCGACGCGCAGATCACCCGTTGGCCTCCAGCCATGCCCGCAGCCCGGCCGGCGTATCGAGGCACGCCACAGGCGACTCGGCCACCAGCTGATCGACCGGATGGGCCCCGAAGCTCACCGCCAGACCATCAACACCGGCGTTCTTCGCCATCAGCAGATCATGGGTCGTGTCACCGATCATCAGACAGGTTTCGGCCATCACGCCGAGTTCGTCCATCAGCTCGAAGAGCATCGCCGGATGGGGCTTCGAGAAGCACTCGTCGGCGCAGCGCGTGGCGTGAAAATACTTGCCCAGCCCGGTAAAACCCAGCGCCCGGTCGAGCCCCTTGCGGCTCTTGCCGGTCGCCACCGCGAGCAGATGGCCGCGGGCATGAAGATCGGCGATCAGCGCCTGGGTGCCGTCAAACAGCGTCAGCTCGTGATCACTGGAAAGATAGTGATGGCGATAGCGCTCCACCATCTTCGGGTAGTCGGATTCGGGCAGCTCCGGCACCGCGTGATGCAGCGCGTCCTGCAGGCCGAGGCCGATCACGTGACGCGCCCGGGCGTCGGAAGGCGGCGGCAGGCCCAGATCGGCGCTGGCCGCCTGGATCGCCCGGACGATGGCGGCCGCCGAATCCATCAGCGTGCCATCCCAGTCGAAGACGATCAGTTCGTAGCGTTGCGTTCTAGCCATATTCGCGCTCCCGGGTTTGTTCGACGACGGCGAGAAAGCCATCCAGTTCGGCA
>JAKLLO010000067.1 GCA_023150095.1 Zoogloea sp.
GCTCGTGAGCAAATGAAATCCGTTCGTGCGCAAGCAAAAATCACTTGCGCACGAATGGCTGCGGCTTGCGCGCAACTCCGTTTTACTCGCGGCCAAGCAAATTTTCCTTGATCGCGAATCGGCTTTGCTTGCGCGCGAACAAATACGGCGCGTCGGAGGCTCAGCCCTGCCGCGCGGCCGGCGGGGGGAGATCCTCGAGGAAGGCCACCACCTCGGATTCGACCTTGCTGCGGGTCATGGGCGGCAGGCTCTGCCAGACGCGTTTGCCGTAGGGCTTGGTGAGCATGCGCGGGTCGCAGATGGCGAGCACGCCCTTGTCGCGCTCGGTGCGGATCAGCCGGCCGGCGCCCTGCTTGACGTTGATGACCGCCCGCGGGAGCTGGTATTCCATGAAGGGGTTGCGGCCGGATTTGTTCATGTGCTCGATGCGCGCGGCGAGCACCGGGTCGTCGGGCGGGGCGAAGGGCAGCTTGTCGATGACGACCACCGAAAGCGCATCGCCGGGCACATCGACGCCTTCCCAGAAGCTCTGGCTGGCCACCAGGATGGCGTTGCCGAGGCGACGGAAGCGATCGAGCAGCTCGGTGCGCGAGCCTTCGCCCTGGATCAGCAGGGGCAGATCGAGCTTGTCCCGCTCCAGCGCGTCGGCGATCAGCTCGTGGATGCGCCGCATGGCGCGCAGCGAGGTGCACAGCACGAAGGTGCGGCCCTGGGCGGCGCGGATCAGGGGAATCGCCACCTTGGCCACCGCATCCGGGTAGTCCGGGCTGTTGGGCTCGGGCATGTTCTGGGGCGCGTAGAGCACCGCCTGGGCCGGGTAGTCGAAGGGCGAACCCCACACCGCCGTCTCGATGGGCGGCTCAACCCAGTTGAGGCCCAGCTCGCGGCAGTAGTGGCCAAAATCGCGCCCCACCGCCAGGGTGGCAGACGTGAACACCCACGCCCGCGGGTGGCCGTCCATCTGGCGCTTGAAGATCGAGGCGATGGACAGGGGCGTGGCGTTGAGGGCGAGGGTCTGGCTGAACACCTCGACCCAGCGCACCCAGTCGGTGCCCTCCGGCACCTGCCAGCGGGCCAGGCGCTGCTGGATCTCCTGGGTGCGGCGCAGGCAGTTGGCGAGGCCTTCGGAGCGCTCGGCCTGGGACTCGACCAGCGTGCAGAAATCGGTGAGCTCGGCATCGAGCGCGTCGACGGCTTCGTGGAACTCCTTGTTGTCGGCGAGCTGGGCGTAGCCGAAGCGGGCGTTCTCGGCCTGCACCGACAGGCGCAGATCGCGGGCGGCCTTCTCGAGCTTGCGGGTGGCCTCGATGAGGGCGAGGCAATCCCGGGCGGCGGCCACGGTCTCGGAGCGGGTGTCGCGGGCGAGCTCGAGCAGCTGGGCGGTGGATACGCTCTCGCCGAAGAACAGGCTGGCGGTTTCGGGCAGCTGGTGGGCTTCGTCGAAGATCACCGCGTTGCACGAGGGCAGCAGCTCGCCCATGCCCTCGTCGCGGAGCATCACGTCGGCAAAGAACAGGTGGTGATTGACCACCACCACGTCGGCCTCCATCGCCGCGCGGCGGGCGGCGGCGACGAAGCATTCCTTGATGTTGGGGCATTCCTGCCCCAGGCAGTTGTCCCGGGATGAGGTGGCGAACATCCAGGCGGCGGCATCCTCGGGCACCTCGGGGCACTCGGCCTTGTCGCCGCTCTGGGTGACTTCCATGAAGCGGCCGATGGTGCGCAGGTGGCCGGCGTCTTCGGGCGTGGTGAAGCGGCCATCCACCAGATTGCGGGCCAGGTGGTAGTGGCACACGTAATTGGCGCGACCCTTGAGCAGCGCCACGCCCACCGGCACCTTGAGGGCGGCGCGGATGGTGGGCAGGTCGCGGTTGAAGAGCTGGTCCTGCAGCGTCTTGGTGCCGGTGGAGATGATCACCTTGCCGCCATTGAGGAGCGCGGGCACCAGATAGGCGTAGGTCTTGCCGGTGCCGGTGCCGGCCTCGGCCACCAGCACGCCGTTCTCCTTGAGGGTGTGGGCGATGTGGGCGGCCATCTCCAGCTGCTGGGGGCGCGGGGAGAAACCGGGGATCGCCGCGGCGAGGGGGCCGTCGGCGGCAAAGGCTTGTTCTACGTTCATCGGGAAAATCTAGTCGAGGGCATCCACGCGCAGCCACACCTGGCCGTCGACGCGGCGGGCATCCTGGGCGTAGCCGCCGGTGCCGTAGCGGGTGGTCTGGCCGGTGACGGCGCTGCCACCGAGGGGAATCCAGCTGCCAAGGGCGCCACTGACGGTGGTGGCGAGGCGCGACGATTCGACCGCGCCACCTTCGCCGATGCGCTCCATCGACGGGCTGATCTCGATCGTCACCTGATTGCCGACCACCTGGGGCGCGGCATAAAAACCGGTGCCCACATCCATGTAGCGCACCGAATCCACCTGCACCCAGCCGCCGGGCGCAGCGCGCCATTCGCGGAACATCAGCGGCAGGGACTGGCCGACCTGGATCAGCGCCCTGCCCCCTTCCACCACCTGCACCTGCTGGCTCACGTCGTCGCGCTGCTCGCTGCTGCCGGCACCGCCGCGGATGATGACCCGGCTGTTGCCGGGCGCGAGCCGACCATCCACCCCCAGGCCGCCGCCGGAGGCTTCGCGCACCTCGCCCTGGCGCACCGACACCACCAGCCGGCGCACCGGCGTATCCAGCGCGGCAATGGCACGGCGGAGCTCGGCGAGGTTGCCCGGCGAGACGCGCAGCAGGATCTTGTCGCCCATGCTGCTGATCGCCCCGCCCTGCTCCACCAGCGGACGCAGGCTGGGCACAACCTGCTCGGCCGGGCGGTGGCGCAGCGGGATGATCGTGAGGCCGTAGTCGGCCGCCGCAGGCTGCGCCAGCGCGGCGCACGCTCCAAAGACACAGGCGGCGTAACAGCGCATCGGGTGTCAGTCGACCCGGTGGGCTTCGGCGAGGTAGTCGCGGGAGCGCATTTCGATGAGCCGGCTGACGGTGCGGTGGAACTCGCTGGCCTGGCGGCCTTCCACGTAGAGGTCGTAGGCCTGGCATTCGGCGCTCACCAGCAGCTTCACGCGGTGGTCGTAGAGCACGTCCACCAGCCAAGTGAAACGACGCGCTTCCGAAGCCATCGCCGCGCTCATCTTGGGCACGCGGGAGAGGATCAGCGTGTGATGCTCGCGGGCGATCTCGAGGTAGTCGTTCTGGGAACGGTTGCCACCGCACAGGGTTTCAAAGTCGAACCAGATCACCCCGGCCGCCCGGCGGACGACCTTCAGCTTGCGCTCCAGCACCTCGATCTCGCCGGGCGCGCCCTTGGTGCCGGCGATCTGCTCGAAATCCTTGGCGAGGTGCTTGTCGGCGGCATCGTCGGCGGGCACCAGAAAGGCGTCCATCTGCTCCAGCGTGCGCAGGCGATAGTCGGTACCGTGATCCACCTCGACCACATCGAAGCGACGCTTGATCATCTCGATGGTCGGCAGGAAGTTGATCCGCTGCAGGCCGTTGGGGTACAGGCCGTCCGGCGGGTAGTTCGAGGTCATCACGAAGATGGTGCCGCGGGCGAACAGCGCGTCGAGCAGCCGGCCGAGGATCATCGCGTCGGCGATGTCCGACACGTGGAATTCGTCGAAGCACAACAGGCGCGTCTGACGGGCGATGCGGTCGGCCACCTTCTGCAGCGGATCGGGTTCGTTGTTGAGGTTCTTGAGGTCGTTCTGGACTTCCTGCATGAAGGCATGGAAGTGCACCCGGCGCTTGCGCTGATACGGCACCGAGTCGAAGAAGCAGTCCATCAGGAAGCTCTTGCCACGCCCCACGCCACCCCAGAAATAAACGCTGCGGGGCTGCTTGGGCCGGGACAGCAGCTTGCGGATCGTGCCGCGCCGCGCCGCCTTGAAGGCCACGAGCTCGGAATACAGCCCCTGCAGACGCTGGGCTGCCGCCCGCTGTGCGGGATCGGACTTGAAGCCCCGCGCCTTGAGGAGCGACTCGTAGGCTTCGATCATGCCGTTCTCGGCAACTTTAAGGATTCGGTGCGGCATGGTGATGATTCGGTAAAACCAATGGGATCGGGGGCGGGCAGGCATTTTACCGCCTGACCGCCCCCGGCTGAAGACTGGCCGGCCCGAAGGCCGGCCGCTTCATCAGAAGTGCAGCGGACGCTTGTCCACCGCCAGCGCTGCTTCGTGCACCACTTCCGACAGGGTCGGGTGGGCGTGGCAGATGCGGGCGAGGTCTTCCGACGCGCCGGCGAACTCCATGGTCACAACGGCTTCGCCGATCAGCTCGGACGCGTTGGAACCAATGATGTGCACGCCGAGGATACGGTCGGTGTTGGCATCGGCGATCATCTTCACGAAGCCAGCCGGGGTGCCGGCACCCAGCGCACGGCCGTTGGCCATGAACGGGATCTTGCCAACCTTGTAGGCGGCGCCTTCGGCCTTGAGCTGCTGCTCGGTCTTGCCGACCCAGGCGATTTCCGGCGAGGTGTAGATGACCCAGGGGATGGTGTCGAAGTTGGTGTGGCCCTTCTGGCCGGCCATGGTTTCGGCAACCGCAACGCCCTCTTCCATCGCCTTGTGGGCCAGCATCGGGCCGCGCACCACGTCACCCACCGCCCACACGCCGGGCAGGTTGGTCTGGTTGTGGCCGTCCACGTCGATGAAGCCACGCTCGTCGATCTTGAGGCCGACCGCTTCGGCGTTGAGGCCGGCGGTGTTGGGCACGCGACCGACGGAGACGATCAGGCGGTCAAACTCGGCCTTCTGGGCGCCATCCTTGGTTTCGTATTCAACGGTGACCGACTTCTTGCCGACGGTGACCTTGCCGACCTTGACGGACAGCTTGATGTCGAGGCCCTGCTTGGTGAACAGCTTGAGGGCTTCCTTGGCCAGATCCTGGTCGGCAGCGCCGAGGAAGGAATCCATGGCTTCGAGGATGGTGACTTCGGAGCCGAGACGGTTCCAGACCGAGCCCATTTCCAGGCCGATCACGCCGGAGCCGATCAGGCCGAGGCGCTTGGGCACGGAGTCGATGTCCAGCGCGCCGATGTTGTCGCACACCAGCTTGTTGTCCACCGGGATGCCCGGCAGGTGACGGGCGGTGGAGCCGGTCGCCACGATGACCTGCTTGGCCTCGACGACTTCATCGCCGACCTTGACCTGCCAGCCGCCGTCGGTCTTCGCGACGAACGAGCCGTGGCCAGCCAGGAAGGTGACCTTGTTCTTCTTGAACAGGCCCTTGATGCCGGCAGTCAGCTGCTCGACGATCTTGGACTTGCGGCCGATCATCTTGGCCACGTCGATCTTCGGCGTGCCAACGCTGATGCCCTGCTCAGCGAAGCTGTGACCGGCTTCTTCAAACAGGTGCGAGGTGTGCAGCAGCGCCTTGGACGGGATGCAGCCCACGTTGAGGCAGGTGCCGCCGAGGCGCGGTTCGCCCTTCGGGTCGGCATAGGGATTGGATTCGGCGCAGGCCGTGTTGAAACCGAGTTGCGCGGCGCGGATCGCTGCCACGTAGCCGCCGGGGCCACCGCCGATAACCAGAACGTCGAATTGCTTCGCCATGTGTGTTCTTCCTTGTTCGGATTGAAACAAGGCACGGCAGCGACAGGAATCCTGCCGCGGCCGTGCCTCGGGTCAGTTAGATCAGACTTCCAGCAGCAGACGGGACGGATCTTCCATCGCTTCCTTCATGGTCACGAGACCCAGCACGGCTTCGCGGCCGTCGATGATCCGGTGATCGTAGGACATGGCGAGGTAGTTGATCGGACGAACCACGACCTGACCATTTTCGACGACGGCGCGGTCCTTGGTGGCGTGGATGCCGAGGATTGCGGACTGCGGCGGGTTGATGATCGGGGTGGACATCATCGAACCGAACACACCACCGTTGGAGATCGAGAAGGTGCCACCGGTGAGCTCTTCGATGGAGATCTTGCCGTCCTTGGCCTTCTGGCCGTATTCGGCGATCTTCTTCTCGATGTCGGCGATGGACATCTGGTCGGCGTCACGCAGGATGGGCACCACCAGGCCACGGGGCGAACCGACAGCGATACCGATGTCGATGTAGCCGTGGTAGATGATGTCGTTGCCGTCCACCGAGGCGTTCAGGATCGGGAACTTCTTCAGGGCAGCAACCGCGGCCTTGACGAAGAAACCCATGAAGCCCAGACGCACGCCGTGAGCCTTCTCGAACTTCTCGGCGTACTGCTTGCGCAGGGCCATGACCGGCGCCATGTTGACTTCGTTGAAGGTCGTCAGGATGGCGTTTTCGTTCTTCGACTGGATCAGGCGCTCGGCGATACGGGCGCGCAGACGGGTCATCGGAACGCGCTGCTCGGCGCGGTCGCCGGTGGCCACGGCAACCGCCGGAGCGGCAGCGGCGGCGGCAGGCTTGGCCTGGGCAGCAACGGCGTCTTCCTTGGTGACACGACCGCCACGGCCGGAGCCGGCGACGTCGGCGGCAGCGATGCCCTTCTCGTCGAGGATCTTGCGGGCAGACGGGCTGGCGGCGGAAACCGGAGCAGCAGCGGCAGCAGCCGGGGCGGCGGCCGGAGCGGCAGCGGCAGCCGGAGCGCCGGCAGCGGCCTTGGCTTCGGTGTCGATGGTGGCGATGACTTCACCGGAGGTCACGGAGTCGCCGCCGTTCTTGACGATCTTGACGAGCACGCCGTCAGCCGGTGCCGGGGTTTCCAGCACGACCTTGTCGGTCTCGATGTCGATCAGGTTCTCGTCGCGGGAAACAGCGTCGCCTTCCTTCTTGTGCCAGCTAACCAGCGTGGCTTCGGAGACGGACTCGGACAGTTGCGGCACTTTGACTTCGATCAGCATGTTTTCTCCCTTGTGTTCAGTTCGGCATGGATTGCATCAGGCCTTGATTTCGCCGAATGCATTTTCGATGACAGCCTTTTGTTGCGCGTTGTGCTTGGCGTAGTAGCCGACAGCCGGCGAAGCCGCCGCGGGACGGGCCACAAGCAGGAACTTGTGGTCTTCACCGAGGTTGCTGTCCAGGTGGTGGCGCGAGGCCAGCCAGTACCAGACACCCTGGTTGCGCGGCTCTTCCTGCACCCACACCACTTCCTTGGCGTTCGGGTACTTGTTCACCTCGGCCGCGAAGGCCTCGGCCGGGAACGGATAGAGCTGTTCCATGCGCACGATGGCGATGTCGTCGATGCCCTGGGCACGACGGTGAGCCAGCAGTTCGTAGTAGATCTTGCCGGAGCACAGCAGGACGCGCTTGACCTTCTTGGCATCGAGATCGTCGATCTCGCCGATGACGGTCTGGAAGGTGCCCTTGGAGAGCTCTTCCAGCGAGGAGACGGCATCCTTGTGACGCAGCAGGGACTTCGGCGTGATGATCACCAGCGGCTTGCGCAGCTTGCGCAGGGCCTGGCGACGCAGCAGGTGGAAGATCTGCGACGGGCCGGACGGGATGCACACTTCCATGTTCATCTCCGCGCACAGCTGCATGTAGCGCTCGATGCGCGCGGACGAGTGCTCGGGGCCCTGACCTTCGTAGCCGTGCGGCAGCATCATCACGAGACCACACTGACGGCCCCACTTGGCTTCACCGGAACTGATGAACTGGTCCATCACCACCTGGGCGCCGTTGGCGAAGTCGCCAAACTGGGCTTCCCAGATCACGAGCTGGTTCGGCTCGGCCGACGCGTAGCCGTATTCGAAGGCCAGCACGGCCTCTTCGGACAGCACGGAGTCGTAGCAGTAGAACGGAGCCTGACCGTCGCGGATGTTCTGCAGCGGGTAGTAGGTGCCATCGTGCCACTGGTCGCGGTTCTGGTCGTGCAGCGCTGCGTGACGGTGGAAGAAGGTGCCACGGCCGACGTCTTCACCGGAGATCCGGATGCCGAAGCCCTGAACCACCAGGCTGGCGTAGGCGAGGTTTTCACCCATGCCCCAGTCGAGGGCCAGCTTGCCTTCGCCCATCGCCTTGCGGTCGTCGATGATCTTCTGGACGCGGGGGTGCAGCACGAAGCCTTCCGGAGTGGTCGTCAAGGCCTTGGAAAGGCGCTTGAGTTCCGCCATCGGCACCTTGCTGTCGCACTTGTCGGTGTACTTCTTGTTGGCGTACGGACCCCAGTCCTGGGAGAACTGACGCTTGAAGTCGGACAGCACCGGATTGGCCAGGAGTTCGCCCTTGTCGAGGGCAGCGCGGTAATCCTTGATGAACTGATCAGGCTCGTCGGCCTGGCAGACGCCCTGGGCAACCAGCTTCTCCGCGTACAGCTTGCGGGTGCCGGGGTGCTTGGCGATCTTCTTGTACATCAGCGGCTGGGTCACCATCGGCTCGTCGGCTTCGTTGTGGCCGAGCTTGCGATAGCAGACGATGTCGACAACCACGTCCTTCTTGAATTCCTGCCGGTACTCGACGGCCAGACCCATGACGAAGGCGACCGCTTCCGGATCGTCGCCATTGACGTGGAAGATCGGCGCCTCGGCCATCTTGAAGATGTCCGTGCAGTACAGCGAGGAGCGGTAATCGCGCGGATCCGAGGTGGTGAAACCGATCTGGTTGTTCACCACGATATGGATCGTGCCGCCCGTGCCGTAGCCGCGGGTCTGCGCGAAGTTGAGCATTTCCTGGTTGACGCCCTGACCGGCAACGGCCGCATCACCGTGAATGATCACCGGGACGACTTCGGACTTGCCCTTCTCGCCGCGCCGGGTCTGACGGGCATACACCGAGCCTTCGACCACCGGGTTGACGATTTCCAGGTGGGACGGGTTGAACGCCAGCGTGAGGTGCACCGGACCGCCGGCGGTCATCACGTCACTGGAGAAGCCCATGTGGTACTTCACGTCACCCGCGGAGAGATCGGACGCAGCCTTGCCTTCGAACTCGGAGAACAGCATGCTCGGCGACTTGCCGAGGGTGTTCACCAGCACGTTCAGACGGCCACGGTGGGCCATGCCGATCACGATTTCCTGGACGCCCTTGCCACCCGCCACGCGGATCAGTTCGTCCATCGCGACGATGGTGCTCTCACCACCTTCCAGCGAGAAACGCTTCTGGCCGACGTACTTGGTGTGCAGGTAGCGCTCCATGGTCTCGGCAGCCGTGAGGCGCTCGAGGATGCGGCGCTGCTTCTGGCTGTCGAAGGTGGGGCGGCCACGGTTCGGTTCGAGACGCGCCTGGATCCAGCGCTTCTCACCGATGTCGGTCATGTACATGTACTCGGCGCCAATGGAGCCGCAGTAGGTCTGACGCACCGCGTCGAGGATCTCGCGCAGGGTGGCACGATCGCCCGGCAGGCCATGGAACGAGCCGGTGTTGAAGGTCTCGTTGAGATCCGCCTCGGTGAAGCCGTAGTGGGACAGCTCGAGTTCGTGGATCTCGGGACGCTCGGTGCGCTTGAGCGGATCGAGCTGCGCCCAGCGGGTGCCCAGGAAGCGGTGGGCGTTGATCAGTTGCAGGACGCTGACCTGCTTCTGATCGGCGCCGCTCGCCACCACGGTGCGCACCGGGCCGCGCTTCGCCATGTCGGCAAAGGCGTTGATGATCGGGTAATGGGCCACATCACGACCGTTGCCCGGCGTGTTCTGCAGCGCATCGAAATAGGACCGCCATTCGTCTGAGACGGAATCCGGATTGTCGAGATAGTTCTCGTAAAGTTCCTCGATGAACGGCGCGTTGCTGCCGAACAGTTGGGAGCTCTCAAAAAGCTGTTTCATCATGGGCGACCACCAGGCTTGTGTCTTGTCTTCTGAGTGTTTATGCGGTGGGGAGAAATCCCTGATTCTGTGTTCTTATGGACAAACGAAGCGGGATGGCCCAATGATCGACCATCCCGCGTTCGTTTCCCCTGTTTCCCCCTCCCCCTCCGTATTGCTTAGCCGCGTTGAGCCAGCGGCACGACGTCGCGACGGGCGGCGCCGATGTAGAGCTGACGCGGACGACCGATCTTGTACTCCGGATCGGTGATCATTTCTTCCCACTGGGTCATCCAGCCGACGGTGCGGGCCAGCGCGAAGATGCAGGTGAACATGTCGGTCGGGATGCCAAGCGCCTTCTGGACGATGCCGGAGTAGAAGTCCACGTTCGGGTAGAGCTTCTTCTCGACGAAGTACTGGTCTTCCAGGGCGATCTTTTCGAGTTCCATCGCCAGCTTGAACAGGCGGTCGTTCTCGAGGCCCAGTTCGCCCAGCACGTCGTGGCAGACCTTGCGCATCAGCTTGGCGCGCGGGTCGAAGTTCTTGTAGACGCGGTGACCGAAGCCCATCAGCTTGAAGCTGTCGTTCTTGTCCTTGGCGCGGGCGATGTACTCACCGACGCGGGACACGTCACCAATCTCTTCCAGCATGTTCAGGCAGGCTTCGTTCGCACCACCGTGCGCCGGGCCCCACAGGCAGGCGATGCCGGCAGCGATACAGGCGAACGGGTTGGCACCGGACGAACCGGCCAGACGGACGGTGGAGGTGGAGGCGTTCTGCTCGTGATCGGCGTGCAGCGTGAAGATCACGTCCAGCGCGCGGACCAGCACCGGGTTCGGCACGTACTTTTCACACGGGTTGCCGAACATCATGCGCATGAAGTTCGCGGTGTAGTCCAGCTCGTTGTCCGGGTACATGAACGGCATGCCGGTGTTGTACTTGTAGGCCATCGCAACGATGGTCGGCAGCTTGGCAACCAGACGGTTGAAGCTGACGTTGCGGTGCTCCACATCGGAGAAGTCCATGGCGTCATGGTAGAACGCGGACAGGGCGCCAACCACACCGGTCATGACGGCCATCGGGTGGGCGTCACGGCGGAAGCCGGAGTAGAACTTGGACAGCTGCTCGTGCACCATCGTGTGCTTCTTGATGGTGTTCTCGAAGTCCGACTTCTGAGCCGCATTGGGCAGCTCGCCGTTCTTCAACAGGTAGGTGACTTCGAGGAAGTTGCAGTTGTCGGCCAGTTGCTCGATCGGGTAGCCGCGGTACAGCAGTTCGCCCTTGTCACCATCGATGTAGGTGACCTTGGACTGGCAGCTGGCCGTGGACAGGAAACCGGAGTCGTACGTGAAGTACCCGGTCTTTCCGCCGAGGGTGCGGATATCGATCACATCATTGCCATGCGTCCCCGACATGATCGGAAACTCTACGGCCTTGCCATCTACGGTCAGTGTAGCAGTACGTTGCGTGGTCATATTTTGGTCCCTTTTCCCTGTTGAAACTCCACAACTCCCTAGCGATGCCCTGCTCCGTCAGCCGGCCCGGAGCAGATCCATCATTTCCTTCCAGCGGTCGTTGGTGACCGGCTTGCTGCCGTTGACCATGGCCCAGAGGTCATGGTCTTCGACGAGCAGCAGGTCATCCAGATCCGCCAGTTGATCGTCGGTGAGACGATCGAAGTGCCTTTCGAGGAAGCGCGTGAACACCAGATCGAGCTCCAGAAGAGCCCGACGGCACTGCCAGCGCACGCGCCCCCGATTGAGCGTCATACGGCGCGACGGACCATCATGTCCTTGATCTTGCCGATCGCCTTGGTCGGGTTGAGACCCTTCGGGCAGACATCGACGCAGTTCATGATGGAGTGACAGCGGAAGAGACGATACGGATCTTCCAGATTGTCGAGACGCTCACTGGTTGCCTGGTCGCGGGTGTCGGCGAGGAAGCGGTAAGCCGCCAGCAGGCCGGCCGGACCAACGAACTTGTCCGGGTTCCACCAGAACGACGGGCAGCTCGTGGAGCAGCACGCGCAGAGGATGCACTCGTAGAGACCATTGAGCTCTTCCCGGTCTTCCGGCGACTGGAGGCGTTCGCGCTCCGGAGCCGGATCGTTGTTGACCAGGTAGGGCTTGATCGAGTGGTATTGCTTGAAGAACTGGGTCATGTCGACGATCACGTCGCGGATGACCGGCAGGCCGGGCAGCGGACGGATGGTGATCGGCTGGGCCAGTTCTTCGACGCTGGTCAGGCAGGCCAGACCGTTCTTGCCGTTGATGTTCATGGCGTCGGAGCCACACACACCTTCGCGGCAGGAGCGACGGAAGGACAGGGTGTCGTCCTTGGCCTTCAGGCGGACCAGCGCGTCGAGGAGCTTCTTGTCGGACTCTTCGAGTTCGACAGAGATGTCCTGCATGTAGGGCTTGTCGTCCTTGTCCGGATTGTAGCGGTAGATCTTGAACTGTACGGTTCGCTTGCTGCTCATCTTCTAGTCTCCGGAACGCTCAGTAGGTACGCTTGGCCAGCGCGATCGGCTCGACGTCGGCGGACATCGGCTGCAGATTGACCGGCTTGTAGTCGAGGCGGTTGCCCTCGCTGTACCACAGCGTGTGCTTGAGCCAGTTCTTGTCGTCACGGCCGTTGGGGGTCTCGGCGCAATCGAGTGCATCATCACGCACGTGGGCACCGCGGGATTCCTTGCGGGCCTCGGCAGAGATCATGGTCGCCTTGGCGACTTCGATCAGGTTGTCGAGTTCGAGGGCTTCGGTGCGGGCGGTGTTCCAGACCTTGGACTTGTCCTTGATCTGGGTGTGCTTGGCGCGCTCGGCGACTTCGAGGATCTTCTCGACGCCTTCCTTGAGCATGTCGGCAAAGCGGAACACGCCGGCGTGCTTCTGCATCGTGCGCTGCATGTCGAGACGAACGTCGTTGACTTCAACGCCGTTGGTCTGGGTTTCGAGGCGGGCGATGCGGGCCAGGGAGACATCGGCGGCGTCGTCCGGCAGCGGCTTGAGCGTGAGCTGGCCGGAGCGGAAGTCGGCAACGACGGTCTCACCGGCAGACTTGCCGAACACCAGCAGGTCGAGCAGCGAGTTGGTGCCGAGACGGTTGGCGCCGTGCACCGACGCGCAGGCACATTCGCCAGCGGCGTAGAAGCCGGAAACCGGGACGTTCGGGTTGCCGTCCTTCGGGACGATGACCTGACCCTTGTAGTTGGTCGGAATACCGCCCATCTGGTAGTGGCAGGTCGGCACGACCGGGATCGGGGCCTTGATCGGGTCGACACCGGCAAACTGGATCGAGATTTCACGAATGCCGGGCAGGCGCTTCATGATGGTCTCGGGGGACAGGTGGGTGATGTCGAGGAGCACGTGATCCTTCTCGGAACCACAGCCACGGCCTTCGTTGATCTCGGTGACCATCGAACGCGACACGACGTCACGGGAGGCCAGATCCTTCAGGTTCGGGGCATAACGCTCCATGAAGCGCTCGCCGGAGGAGTTACGCAGGATGCCGCCTTCGCCACGCACGCCTTCGGTGATCAGCACGCCCGCGCCGGCCACGCCGGTCGGGTGGAACTGCCAGAACTCCATGTCTTCCAGCGGAATGCCGGCGCGAGCCGCCATGCCGACACCGTCGCCGGTGTTGATGAAGGCGTTGGTGGAGCTGTAGTAGATACGACCGGCACCGCCGGTGGCGAAGATGGTCGCCTTGGCGTGGAAGATCGAAACCTCACCGGTTTCCATTTCCATGGCGGTCACACCCAGCACATCGCCGTCGGCGTTGCGGATCAGGTCCATCGCCATCCATTCGACGAAGAACTGGGTGTTGGCGCGCACGTTGCGCTGGTAGAGCGCGTGCAGCATCGCGTGACCGGTACGGTCGGCAGCGGCGCAGGAACGGGACACCGGGGTCTGACCGTAGTTCTGCGAGTGACCGCCGAACGGACGCTGGTAGATCTTGCCGTTGTCGGTACGGTCGAACGGCATGCCGTAGTGTTCGAGTTCGACGACGACTTCATTGGCCTTCTTGACCATGAACTCGATCGCATCCTGATCGCCCAGCCAGTCCGACCCCTTAACGGTGTCGTACATGTGCCAGTGCCAGTTGTCCTCGGTCGAATTGCCCAGCGAGGCGGCGACACCGCCCTGCGCGGCAACGGTGTGGGAGCGGGTCGGGAAGACCTTGGTCAGGACGGCCGTCTTGAGGCCGGCTTCGGAGAGCTGGAGTGCCGCCCGCAGGCCGGCGCCACCGGCACCGACGATAACCGCGTCAAAAGTATGCTTAGCGACTTTCACTTACAGCCTCCAGAGAATCTGAGCAGCCCAACCGGCGTAACCGATGAGCGCGAGGGCAACGATCGAATGCAGCGTAAGACGGATACCCGTCGGCTTGATGTAGTCCATGAAGATGTCACGCACGCCGATCCAGGCGTGGAAGAACAGCGACATGAAGAACAGGAACGTTGCGAACTTCATGAAACCGCCGCTGAAGACACCGCGCCAGCTCTCGTAAGAGGCATCGGGCATGGTCAGGACACAGAACGCGAGAACGAGGGTATAGAGTGCCATCACCACAGCCGTGACACGCTGGGCGAGCCAGTCGCGGAAACCGTAGTGAGCACCAACGATGACGGGCTTTACCATAGTTTGGTCACCAGAAGGGCAGTGAGGACGAGACTGACGATCAGCACCAGACGGGCGCTCTTGAACGACGACTCCTTGTCGACGCCGACGTGCACGTCAAGCAGCAGGAAACGGATGCCGGCACAGAAGTGGTGCAGGTACGCCCACACCAGGCCACTCAGGATGAGTTTGACAAAAGGGTTCCCGACAATCTTGGCGAAATCAGCATAGGATTCCGGAGAGCCCACGCTGGCGCCGAAGAGCGCAAGCAGCACCGGCAGCATGAGGAACAGACCAGCGCCGCTCACCCGATGCAGAATCGAGACCTTCCCGGCAAGCGGGAGCCTGATCTCGTTCAGCGCCAGATGCTTCGGGCGCTGTTTCTTCAAAATCACCTCTGTCATAAGATTTCCCTCTAACAATAGCAACTTGCAAGTCGCTCATTTCCCACACAAACAAAATTATAAGTATATACCCTTACCATCAACTGACAGGCCGGGCCCTCCCATCAATTCAAAACCGTCAATTCAATTCATTAAGATAATAATGATCCGCCGTCAGATAAAGCCCCCGACGCCATTCAACCGGCCGATCGCCGTAAGTGTAGGTCACCCGCTCGACGGACAGCAGCGGCGTGCCTTCTGCGACATTGAGGGTTTCGCTGGTCATGCGGTCGGCCGCAACGGCGCGGATACGCTCTTCGGCGCGGATCATCCGCACACCGAAGCGACTTTCGAAGAGGCTGTAAAGTGAGCCGTGAGAGCCTTGCAGGACTTCCATGGTCAAGCCCTGAAAGATTTCGCCCGGAAGATAGATCTCATCGACAACAACGGGCTTGCCTGCAAAACGGAGTAGCCGACGCAATATCGTGACGGGCGCACCCAGCTCGATGCCCAGCATGCGCGCAGCTTCGTTCCCGGCCTTGGCCTTCCAGCAATCAAGCGGTACGCTTTGCGGATGCGCGAGATCGCCATCCATGGGTACAAGGCGGAGGAATCTGAACAGTGCGCGGGGATCATTATGGGAAGCGACGTAGGTGCCCTTGCCCTGCTTGCGAACCAGGAGGTTCTCGGCCGCCATTTCATCAATGGCCTTGCGCACCGTACCCTGGCTTACACTGAAGCGGATGGCGAGTTCCTGTTCACTGGGAATCGCCTGCCCCGGGCGCCACTCGCCGGACTCCAAAGCATTAAGCATCAGATTCTTGATCTGACGGTACAGGGGGCTAAAGGTGGGCGAGTCGTGTCGCATGCGTGTATTTGAACACACTTTCGAAAGACAGTCCATAATCAGTCTTATATCTTATATAAGATATAAGACAAGGAAATTGACAGCCCTTCGAAATGCTCCTACGATTCGAACGTTGACCGGCCCAGGGCCAGCGCCAACCCAAGATCAGCATCGCGGCGACTCGCTGGCGGCGCGAATCAGCAGTAAATCAGTTTCGACAACACTTTCTATGTAGAGGGAGTTTCAATAATGGCAAAAGCCCCCGTTCGTGTCGCAGTCACCGGCGCCGCCGGCCAGATCGGTTACAGCCTCCTGTTCCGCATCGCCAGTGGCGAAATGCTGGGCAAGGATCAGCCCGTCATCCTCCAGTTGCTCGACCTCCCGCAAGCCCAGAAGGCTGTCAAGGGCGTCATGATGGAACTGGAAGACTGTGCCTTCCCGCTGCTGGCCGGCATGATTGCCACCGACGACCCCAATGTCGCCTTCAAGGATGCTCAGGTCTGCCTGCTGGTCGGCGCCCGTCCGCGCGGCCCCGGCATGGAGCGTAAGGACCTGCTGACCGAAAACGCCAAGATCTTCACCGTTCAGGGCGCCGCCATCGGCCAGTTCGCCGACCCGAACGTCAAGGTGCTGGTTGTGGGCAACCCCTGCAACACCAACGCCTACATCGCCAAGGAAATCGCCGTCAAGTACGGCCGCGTCAATGCCAAGAACTTCACCGGCATGCTGCGTCTGGACCACAACCGCGCCCTGTCCCAACTGGCGACCAAGGCCGGCCGTGACGTTTCCAGCCTGAAGAACCTGGTCGTCTGGGGCAACCACTCCCCCACGATGTACGCCGACTACCGCGCTGTCACCTCCAACGGCGACAACGTCAAGGGTCTGATCAACGACGACGCCTGGAACCGCGACGTGTTCCTGCCGACCGTCGGCAAGCGCGGCGCCGCGATCATCGAAGCGCGCGGCCTGTCCTCCGCTGCCTCGGCCGCCAACGCCGCCATCGACCACATCCGTGACTGGGTGCTCGGCTCCAACGGCGAATGGGTCACCATGGGCATCCCGTCCGACGGTTCCTACGGCATCCCCGAAGGCATCATCTACGGCTTCCCGGTCACCACCGAAAACGGCGAATACAAGATTGTCCAGGGCCTGGAAATCGACGAGTTCTCCCGTGAGCGCATGACCCACACGCTGAACGAGCTGCTCGAAGAGCGTGACGGCGTGAAGGATCTGCTGGCCTGATCGCCGCAGTTCTCAGCCGGTCGAAACGCGGGGGCAGAAATGCTCCCGCGTTTTTCGTTCACGCCGTTTTTTGCTACCCTCCTCCGCCTGCCAGATCACTTCGAGTATCCGCCATGTCCGCCTTGCCGCATCCCGACCACGTGCTCTTCCAGGGCGAAAAGCCCTTCCCCATCCTCCCAGCCGTCGACCATTACGCTGGCAGTGAGAAGCTGATGCGCAAGGCCCTGAGCCTTCAGCATGAGCTCGGGCCGGTGTTCGACATCACCTGCGACTGCGAGGATGGCGCCCACGCCGGCGCCGAGGCAGAGCACGCGGCGATGGCGGCGGAACTCGTCATGTCCGGTGACAACCGCTTCGGCCGCGTAGGCGCCCGCATCCACGACATCACCCACCCGCACTGGGAACAGGACGTGGAGATCCTGGTCGGCCAGGCCGGCGAACGCCTCGCCTTCCTGACCATCCCCAAGCCCCGCAGCGTCGCCGATGCCGCCCGCCAGATCGAGGCGATCCGCAATGCTGAAGAGCGTCACGGCATCAAGCGGGAGATTCCCGTTCATGTACTCATCGAGACCCACGGCGCGCTGCGCGACGCCTGGGAAATCGCTGCGCTGGATCGCGTGGAATCCCTCGATTTCGGCCTGATGGATTTCGTCAGCGGACACCACGGCGCGATTCCCGGCGCAGCGATGCGCAGCCCGGGCCAGTTCGAACACCCGCTCATCATCCGCGCCAAGTGCGACATCGCCGCCGCCGCTCTCGCCAATGGCGTGGTTCCGTCCCACAACGTCACCACCGAACTCAAGGATCTGGCCTACATCCGCCGCGACGCCGAGCGCGCCCGCAAGGAATTCGGTTATCTGCGCATGTGGAGCATCCACCCAAACCAGATCGTCCCGATCGTCGAGGCGATGCGCCCCGACTTCACCGAAGTCGAAGAAGCGGCCAACATCCTCATTGCCGCCCAGGACAAGCACTGGGGACCGATCCAGCACGCCGGCAAGCTCCATGATCGCGCGTCCTATCGCTATTACTGGGAGCTCCTCAAACGCGCCCGCAGCACCGGGATGGAGATTCCCGCAGAAGCGTCGAAGCGATTCTTCTGACAATAAAAAACCCGGCAGAGCGCCGGGTTTTTTATTGTGCAAACAGACGATCAATCCGGCAGCGCGATCTTGTTGTCGGTGCTGAACTGATAGTCGTTGAAGACGTGCTCGGCCGAGAGGATCTGGTAGCTGCCGTCTTCCGCCTTGCGGGTGGTGTCCTTCAGGCGATAGGTGTAGTGCCCGCAAGTCCAGCAGTCGAAGTTGCGCATGTGGGTGCACAGACAGGTCTTGTCCATCACCGACACCCGCTTGGCGCCCGGATGCGCCGCCACTTCGCGGTTGTAGGCCTGGATGTAGGCGCAGCTGCCGTTGGCGTCGAGCAGATAGCCGTAAGCCTCGCAGTTCGGGCGGATGCCGGAGCCGATGGCCGGGCTGTTGGTGAGCATCCGCATCGGATAGCCGGTCGGCGACACCTGATTCACGACGATGTTTTCTTCGCTGGCGCGGAAGTATTCCTGCTGAACCTTCTCGGGCAGACCGCATTCGGCGGTGACGGTGAAACGGGTCGCCACCTGAACCGCCGCAGCGCCGTTCTCGAGGAAGGACACCGCATCGCTGCCGGTGAAGATGCCGCCCGCCGGGATCAGCGGAATGTCGAGCTTCTCGGCGACCAGCCAGGCGTGGATCTCGGCGACGATGGTGGCCAGATCGTACTGCGCCCAGTCCATGCCGAAACCCAGGTGACCACCGGCAAGCGGGCCTTCGACCACCACGTAGTCGGGGAGGCGGTTGGTGCGCGCGCTCTTGCGCAGGAAAAGCTGGAGTGCCCGCAGGGACGACACAATGATGCCGAGCTTGGCATCACGGAAACGGGGGTGATCCTCGATCAGCGCGAACGAACCCAGGTGCAGGCCGGCAGCCAGCGTGATGCCATCGACGCCGGCATCCAGCGCAGTGGCCAGACGCACCCGGAGGGTTTCCTTCGGGGCGTTCATCGTGAGCTTTTCCATGCAGTTCACGAAGATCATGCCCGGGCCACGCTTGGCCTCCATCGTCTTGCCCACATGCAGACGGGTCGCCTCGGCCAGCTGGCCAAGATCGAACTGGACGACCGACTTGTCGGGGTTCTCGACGTTGTACTTGTAGAGCTTGAGCTTTTCCTTGACGTACTTGGTGTTGAATCGGCGATCGGCTACCGTCTTGACCATCGCATCCGAGATGTGACCTATTCCGCCCAACCGAGCCACTTCCAACGCCAGGTCAGCCGTGGAGATATCCACCCCCATCCCGCCAACCACGATGGGCACAAGCTCCTGCTTGCCAAAGCGCAGACGGAAATCATCAACTCGTTTCATGAAACTCCTTCCCAGACAGACCTGCCGCATCAAGACGAGCGACAGGCGAAATATGTAGCCGAATGCATCATTATCCCACCGAGCGCCCCCCCTTGAGGCCGTTTAGATCAAGGAAAATTCAATCTGCGCGCCAAAACCGACTGCCGCCCGCTTCAGACCGACAGGCGGCGCGACAGGCGGGGGCAAAATTTGTTACCTTCAGGTGTGCGGCAAAAGTCACGTAGTCCGCTAAAATCACGGCTCCTTAGCCAACCACTATCAGATGTCGGACTCTTCTCACCCCGCCAAGGAATGCGCTGTCCTGTTTGCCGATCTCGTGGGCAGCACGCAGCTATATCAGCGCGTGGGTGACACTTCGGCGTTCGAGGTTGTGGACCGCAGCATCCGCGCCATGCGGATCGCCGTCGAAACCAAGCGTGGGCGCGTCGTCAAGCACACCGGCGACGGGCTGATGGCGGTGTTCAGCGATGCCGACAGCGCCGCTGACGCAACCCTTGCCATCCACCAGACACTGAAAGAACTCCCAAGCACCGGCGAGCAGCAACGGCTAGCGGTTCGCATCGGCTTCCATTTCGGGGCTGTGGTTGCCAGCGGCACGGATGTTTTCGGCGACACCGTGAATTTCGCCGCTCGCTTGGCCGAGCTCGCATCACCGGGCAAGGCCATCACCTCGAGCGAGACCGCCCGTCGGCTGGGGCCGGAATGGCGTTCGGTGCTGCACGCCCTGCCTCCAAGGGTGATTCGCGGCGTGACCCGCCCGGTCGAGCTCTTTGAACTGATGTGCGAAGCCGTGGGTGAGCTCACCATCGTCCAGAGCGACCACTTCCTGCTCGACACCGAGCCCGAGCTGCGCCTCTATCTGGACTCCACTTCGCTGGTCCTCAATTCGACGCGACCAAGCGCGCGCATCGGACGAGACCCCGCGGCAGACCTCGTGGTGGGCGACACCCAATCGTCGAGGCGCCACGCCGAAGTCGAACTCCGCGGCGACAAGTTCGTGCTCATCGATCGCAGCAGCAACGGCACCTTCGTGCAGATCGAAGGCGAACGGGAATTCCTGCTGTCTCGCGAGGAAGTCGTGCTGCGGGGCCGCGGCCAGTTTGCCCTCGGCCGCAGCTGCTCCAGCAGTCCCCACGTGGTCAGTTTCGTCTGCATCTAGGCTGACGCAGTCCGGGCAAGCAGCCCAGCCGAAACATCACCCCAGCAGCGCCGCCCTCAGCGCATCCCCTGCCCGCTCCACCGCCTTTACCGCCTGCGGAAAATACTTTCCCAGCGAGAAGAAGCCGTGGACCATGCCTTCAAATTCATGCACCGTCACCGGCACGCCGGCCTCACCCAGCAGTGCCGCGTAGGCCTTGCCGTCATCGGTGAGCGGATCGCATTCGGCGAGGATGAAGGTGGCCGGCGGCAGGCCGTCGAAACGCTCGGCGTTGATCGGCGACGCACGCCAATCCTGCCAGTCGTCCTGATTGGGCAGATAGCGCTCGAAGAACCACGCGAGGCTCTCGGTATCCAGAAAGTAGCCGCTGGCAAACTCGCGCCGGGACGGGCGCTGGCTGAGGATGTCGGTGCAAGGGTAGATCAGCAGCTGCAGCGCCGCCTGGGGGCCGTTGGCGTTACGCAGCTGGAGGGCTGTGACGGCACTCAGCGTGCCGCCGGCGCTATCACCCGCCAGCGCAAAGCGGCTCGGATCGATCCCCAGCAGCGCCGCGTTGGCAAGGCTCCAGGTCACGGCGCGCAGCGCATCTTCAACGGCGGTCGGGAAAGGATGCTCCGGCGCCAGGCGGTAATCCACCGACAGCACCGCCACACCACCCAGATGCGCCAGCTCGCGGCACAGGCCGTCGTAGCTCGCCACGTCGCCAATGCACCAGCCGCCACCGTGAAAATAGAAAGCTACCGGCAGGATCTCGTCCGGACCGGCCGAGAGCGGCCGGTAAAGCCGTGCCATGATCACGCCGTCCTTCGCGTGGGTCGCCGGAATCGGCACTTCGGTCACCGACGACACAGCCCGCGGTTCAGGCCCGAAGGTGCCCTGGAGCTTTTCGAAAGAGCGCCTGGCCTGATGCGTGTCGAGTTCGTGGAACCGCGGCGCACCGACGCGGTAAATCATGGCAAGCAGGGCCTGGGCTTGGGGGTCGAGGGCCATGGCGGCTAATCCGGGAGCGACAGAAGGGAATTTCGGGTAATGCAGAAACCAATCTGGCCAAATTTGCACCAAAAACGGAAAAACCAGCCCGTTTTTTGCTACAATTTTCTAACCCATTGATTTTATTGGTGCCGGGAGTGGGACTCGAACCCACACACCTTGCGGCGGCGGATTTTGAATCCGCTGCGTCTACCGATTCCGCCATCCCGGCATGGGAAGCCGCGCATTATCTACGATTCTGCTTATTGCATCAACTCGCCCCAAGACTCATGGCCTGGACCCTAGACGATTTCGATTACCCGCTCCCTCAGGAACTGATTGCCCAGGCTCCCCTCGACCGCCGCACCGACAGCCGCCTGCTCCAGGTTGGCCCGCAGCTGGCCGACCTGCATTTCGCCGATCTTCCCACTCTGCTCGCCCCCGGCGACCTGCTGGTCTTCAACGACACCCGGGTGATCCACGCCCGCCTGTTCGGCACCAAGGACACCGGCGGCCAGGTCGAGGTGATGATCGAGCGCCCCCTCGGCGCCCACGAAGCCCTCGCCCAGATCCGCGCCAGCAAGTCACCCAAGCCGGGCACCCGGCTGATGCTCGAAGGCGCGCTTGAAGTTGAAGTGCTCGGCCGCGCCGGCGAGTTCTTCCACCTGCGTTTTCCGGCCGGCGAAGATCTCGTCGTGCTGCTCGAACGCCACGGACGCCTGCCGCTGCCGCCGTACATCGAGCGCACCGCCGGCAACGCAGATGAATCCCGTTACCAGACGGTCTTCGCGAAGAACCCGGGCTCGGTCGCCGCGCCCACCGCCGGCCTCCACTTCGACGAGCCGCTCCTCGCCTGCCTTGCCCAGATTGGCGTCAATAGCGCCTTCGTGACGCTCAACGTGGGTGCCGGCACCTTCCAGCCGGTGCGCGTTCATGATCTGTCCGAGCACAAGATGCACACCGAGGCCTACTTCGTGCCCCAGGCCACCGTGGACGCCATCGCCGCCGCTAAGGCCGCCGGCAAACGCGTGGTGTGTGTCGGCACCACCAGCATGCGGGCGCTGGAATCCTGCGCAAAGGGTGGCCAGGCCGTCGCCGGCGAGGCGGAGAGCGACCTGTTCATCCTGCCCGGCTACCACTTCAACGTGGCCGACGCGCTCATCACCAACTTCCACCTGCCCAAATCCACGCTGCTGATGCTGGTCTCCGCCTTCGCCGGCATGGACACCATCCGCCGCGCCTACGCCCACGCCATCGCCGAGCGCTACCGCTTCTTGGACTTCCGAATGAAATACGAACTCCTCGCCACCGACGGCGCCGCCCGTCGCGGCCGCCTCACCCTCAACCACGGCACCGTCGACACCCCGGCCTTCATGCCGGTCGGCACCTACGGCTCGGTGAAGGGCATCTCGCCGCAGGACCTGCGCGACATCGGCGCCCAGATCTGCCTGGGCAACACCTTCCACCTGTGGCTGCGCCCGGGCCTGGAGGTGATGGAAGCCTTTGGCGGCCTGCACCAGTTCATGGCCTGGGACGGCCCGATCCTCACCGACTCCGGCGGCTTCCAGGTGTTCTCGCTCGGCGCCCTGCGCAAGATTACCGAGGAAGGCGTGCGTTTCAGCTCGCCGGTCAATGGCGACAAGCTCTTCCTCACCCCCGAGGAATCCATGCGCATCCAGAAGGTGCTGAACTCCGACGTGGTGATGATCTTCGACGAGTGCACGCCCTACCCCGCCACCGTCACCGAGGCCGCCGATTCCATGCGCCTGTCCCAGCGCTGGGCACGTCGCTCGCGGGACGAGTTCGATCGCCTCAAGAACAACAATGCCCTCTTCGGCATCGTCCAGGGCGGCATGTTTGAAAACCTGCGCGACGAATCCCTCGCCGGGCTCGAGGAGATCGGCTTCCACGGCTACGCCATCGGCGGCCTGTCGGTGGGCGAGCCCAAGGACGACATGCAGCGCATCCTGCACCACACCGCGCCGCGCCTGCCCAAGGACAAGCCCCGCTACCTGATGGGCGTCGGTACGCCGGAAGACATCGTCTTCGCGGTGCAGGCCGGCATCGACATGTTCGACTGCGTGATGCCCACCCGCAACGCCCGCAACGGCTGGCTGTTCACCCGCCACGGCGACGTGAAGATCCGCAACGCCCGCCACAAGTCCGACACCCGCCCGCTCGACGAGACCTGCGACTGCTACACCTGCCGCAATTTCTCGCGGGGCTATCTGCACCACCTCAATCGCCTCAACGAGATCCTCGGTGCGCGTCTGGCCACCATCCACAACCTGCATTACTACCAGCAGTTGATGCGCGACCTGCGCGACGCCATCGCCAGCGGCACCCTCACCGACTACGTCGCCCGCTTCCATCGCGAGCGCGCCGGCGAGAGCGCCTGAGCCCCGCAGCGGGCGCCGGCTTCGCCGGCCGGCGCCTTGCCGCTATAATCGCCCCTTTGCCCGCAATCCGCCCATGCAGGTCTTCCGTGGAATCCCCGAGCGAGCCGAACACGGCTGCGTGCTGACCATCGGCAACTTCGATGGCGTGCATCGCGGCCACCAGGCGCTGCTGGCCAAGCTTTCCGCCAAGGCGCTGGCCACCGGCCTGCCCGCCGCGGTGCTGACCTTCGAGCCCCACCCGCGGGAATACTTCACCCACGAGAATCGCCCCAAACGCCTCACCTCGCTGCGCGAGAAGATCCAGCTGCTCGAGGCCCGGGGCGTAGACCGGCTCTACATCGCCCGCTTCAACAAGCGCTTCGCCGGCCTCACCGCCGAAGCCTTCATCGAAGACGTGCTGATCCAGGGCCTCGGCGTGCGCCACCTGCTGATCGGCGACGATTTCCGCTTCGGCAAGGGCCGCGTGGGCAATTTCGAGATGCTCCGCGCGGTCGGTGAAACGGTCGGCTTTACCGTCGAAGCCATGCACACCCTCGATCACGAAGGCGAGCGGGTCTCCAGCTCTGCCGTACGCGCCGCGCTGGCTGAAGGCGACATGCCCCACGCCGCCCGCCTCCTCGGCCGGCCCTACAGCATCAGCGGGCGCGTGCTGCACGGCGACAAGATCGGCCGCACCATCGGCTTTCCCACCGCCAACATCCAGCTCAAGCACCGCAGCCCGCCGCTGATGGGCATCTACACCGTCAGCGTCGAGGGCCTGGCCGACAAACCCTGGCCGGGCGTCGCCAGCGTGGGCGTTCGCCCCACCATCAACGACGCCGGCCGACCCAGCCTCGAAGTGCATCTCTTCGACTGGAACACCCAATGCTATGACGCGCACCTGCGCGTCAATTTCCTGCGCAAGCAGCGCGATGAGGAGCGCTACGACAGCCTCGACGCCCTCACCGCCCAGATCGCCCGCGACGCCGATGAAGCGCGCGCCTACTTCGCCCAGCATCCTCTCTGAATTCCACAGGCCGCATAGAACCATGTCCCAGAAGCGCAACGACCTCAACCTGCCCGACACTCCCTTCCCCATGCGGGGCGACCTCGCCAAGCGCGAGCCGGGCTGGATCGCCGACTGGCAGCAGAAGAAGCTCTACCAGAAGATCCGCAAGGCCTCGGCCGGCCGGCCCAAGTTCGTCCTTCACGACGGCCCCCCGTACGCCAACGGCAGCATCCACATCGGTCACGCGCTCAACAAGATCCTCAAGGACATCATCGTCCGCTCCAAGACGATGGCCGGCTTCGACGCGCCCTACGTGCCGGGCTGGGATTGCCACGGCCTGCCCATCGAACACAAGATCGAAGTCACCCACGGCAAGGGCCTGCCCGCCGACAAGGTGCGCGAACTGTGCCGCGCCTACGCCGGCGAGCAGATTGAGAAACAGAAGAAGGATTTCATCCGCCTGGGCGTGCTCGGCGACTGGGACAATCCCTACCGCACCATGGACTTCGGCAACGAAGCCGGCGAAGTGCGCGCCCTGGCCGAGATGGTCAAGCGCGGCTGGGTGTTCAAGGGCCTGAAGCCGGTCAACTGGTGTTTCGACTGCGGCTCGGCGCTGGCTGAGGCCGAGGTCGAATACCAGGACAAGCAGAGCCCCGCCATCGACGTGGGCTTCGTGTGCGCCGAGCCCGAAAAGCTCGCCGCCGCCTTCGGCCTCTCCGCCCTGCCTGCAGGCAAGGACGCCTACGCGGTAATCTGGACCACCACGCCCTGGACGATCCCGTCCAACCAGGCCCTCAACGTGCACCCCGAGCACGAATACGCGCTGGTCGACACCCCCCGCGGCCTGCTGGTGCTGATGGCCGAGCTCACCGAATCCAGCCTCAAGCGCTTCGGCCTCGAAGGCACAATCGTCGCCCGCACCAACGGCGGCAAACTCGACCACATCACCTTCCGCCACCCGTTCTACGACCGCGTGTCGCCGGTCTTCGTGGCCGACTACGTGGGCCTCGACGCCGGTACCGGCATCGTCCATTCGGCCCCGGCCTACGGCGTGGACGACTTCAACTCGTGCAAGGCCAACGGCTTCACCAACGACGATATCCTCAACCCGGTGCAGAGCAACGGCGTGTACGCCGAATCGCTGCCCTTCTTCGGCGGCCTGCACATCTGGAAGGCCAACCCGGTCATCGTCGAAAAGCTGCAAGAAGTCGGCGCGCTGTTCTCCCACGAGAAGATCAGCCACAGCTACATGCACTGCTGGCGCCATAAAACGCCGCTGATCTACCGCGCCACCGCCCAGTGGTTCGTCGGCATGGATCTCAAGCCCAACGGCGGCCCGAGCCTGCGCGAGCTCGCCCTCGGCGGCGTGGACGCCACCCAGTTCTTCCCGTCCTGGGGCCAGGCGCGCCTGCACGCCATGATCGCCAACCGTCCCGACTGGTGCATCTCGCGCCAGCGCAACTGGGGCGTGCCGATCCCGTTCTTCCTCCACCGCGAGACCGGCGAGCTGCACCCGCGCACCGTGGAGCTGATGGAAGAAGTCGCCAAGCGCATCGAGGTCGAAGGCATCGCCGCCTGGTTCAAGCTCGACGCCACCGAGCTCCTCGGCGACGAAGCCGCCCAGTACGACAAGATCAGCGACACCCTCGACGTGTGGTTCGACTCCGGAACCACCCACTGGCACGTGCTGCGCGGCTCCCACAACGATGGCCACGCCACCGGCCCGCGCGCCGACCTGTACCTCGAAGGCTCCGACCAACACCGCGGCTGGTTCCACTCGTCGCTGCTCACCGGCTGCGCCATCGACGGCCACCCGCCCTACAAGGCGCTGCTGACCCACGGTTTCGCCGTGGACGGCACCGGCCGCAAGATGAGCAAGTCCCTCGGCAACGTGGTCGTGCCGCAGGAAGTCACCGGCAAGCTGGGCGCCGAGATCCTGCGCCTGTGGGTTGCCTCCACCGATTACTCCGGCGAACTTTCCATCTCCAAGGAGATCCTCGACCGCGTCGTCGAGGTCTATCGCCGCCTGCGCAACACCCTGCGCTTCCTGCTCGCCAACACCGCCGACTTCAACCCTGCCACCGACATGCTGCCGGTGTCCGAGTGGCTCGAGATCGACCGCTACGCCCTGGCCCTCACCCGCAAGCTGCAGGATCAGGCCAAGGCCGACTACGAGCGCTTCGAGTTCCACCGCGTGGTGCAGGCGCTACAGAACTTCGCCTCCGAAGACCTGGGCGCGGTCTACCTCGACATCCTCAAGGACCGCCTCTACACCACCCAGGCCAACTCGAAGGCCCGCCGCGCCGCTCAGAGCGCCCTGTGGCACATTCTGCAGTCGGTCGTGAAGCTGATGGCCCCGATCCTCTCCTTCACCGCGGAGGAAATCTGGCTGCTGCTGGGCAAGGACGCCGAAGACAGCGTGATGCTGCACACCTTCCACACCTTGCCGACCCAGGAAGGCGAGGACGCCCTGCTCGACAAATGGACGACCCTCCGCGCCATCCGCGCCGACGTGCAGAAGGAAATCGAAGCCGTACGCGCCGCCGGCCAGGTGGGCTCGTCGCTGCAGGCCGAGGTCGAGATCCGCGCCGCGGGCGGCCGCTACGACGTGCTTGCCAGCCTTGACGACGACCTGCGCTTCGTGCTGATCTGCTCCAAGACCACGCTGGTCAAGGCCGCCGACGAAGCCGCCGAGGCCATCATCGTCACGCCGTCGGCCCACGCCAAGTGCGACCGCTGCTGGCACTACCGCGCCGACGTGGGCCACGACGCCGCCCATCCGGAACTTTGCGGCCGCTGCACGTCCAACCTGCACGGTGCCGGCGAAGCCCGCAGCGCCGCCTGACCTCACAACCGCAAGCTGGAGTCCCGCCCTTGAAACTTCGCCTCGGCAACTGGATCGGCCTTTCGGCCATCGTCGTGCTGGTGGATCAATGGACCAAACACCTCGTCCGCGGCGCGCTGCGTAACGGCGAGGTCATCCAGGTGACCGACTGGTTCGATCTGGTGCTGGCCTTCAATCCGGGCGCAGCGTTCAGCTTTCTGGCCGACCAGGCCGGCTGGCAGCGCTGGTTCTTCGTCGTCCTCGCCGCGGGGATCTGCGGCTGGCTGCTGCGCCTGCTGGCCCGGCACCAGCACGAGTTCCTGCAACCGCTGGCCTTCTCGCTCATCATCGGCGGCGCCATCGGCAACGTCATCGACCGCTTCGTGTTCGGCGCGGTGGTCGACTTCCTGTATTTCCACGTCGGCCGCTATGGGTGGCCGGCATTCAACGTGGCAGATTCCGCCATCTGCGTGGGCGTCGCGCTGATGCTCGTCGCCCAGTACCGCGAACACCGCCACGCCCCCGTCCAAGAGAACCTTTCATGACCCAGATCGTCCAGCCCGACAGCCTTGTCACCCTCCACTACCGGATCTCCCTCGACAACGGCCAGTCGCTCATCAGCACCTTCGAGACCACGCCGGCCACCATGCACCTGGGTCGTGGCGATCTGCTGCCGACCCTCGAGCGCTGCCTCGCCGGCACTGCCGTGGGCGAACACCACACCTTCATGCTGCAGCCCGACGACGCCTTCGGCGCCTATCGCGACGATCTCGTCGAGAAGGTCCGCCTCGAAGACTTCCCCGATGGCGCCGCCGTCGAGCCGCTGGTCATCATGGAATTCACCGCGCCGGACGGCACCCGCTACCCCGGCCTGATCCGCGAAGTCGGCGACACCCACGCCACCATCGACTTCAACCACCCGCTGGCCGGCAAGGCGATCCGCTTCGAAGTCCAGATCATCGGCGTCAACTGAGCGACACGAGGAAAGCCATGGAAGTCCTGCTCGCCAATCCCCGCGGCTTCTGCGCCGGCGTCGAACGTGCCATCGAGATCGTCGAACGGGCGCTGGCCCAGTTCGGCGCGCCGATCTACGTACGCCACGAAGTCGTGCACAACCGCTTCGTCGTCGAAGGCCTGCGCGCCAAGGGCGCCATCTTCATCGAGGATCTCGCCGACGTGCCCGCCGGCAATACCGTGATCTTCAGCGCCCACGGTGTGCCCCAGTCGGTGCGCACCGAGGCAGACGCCCGGGGCCTGCGCGTCTTCGACGCCACCTGCCCGCTGGTCACCAAGGTGCACCTCGAAGTCGGCCGCATGCGCGACCAGGGTCGCGAAGTCATCATGATCGGCCACAAGGGCCACCCGGAAGTCGAAGGCACGATGGGCCAGGTGAAGGACGGCATCCACCTCGTCGAGAACGCCGCCGATGTGGCCGGCCTCGTCGTCGCCGATCCGGACATGCTCGCCTACGTCACCCAGACAACCCTCTCGGTGGACGACGCCGGCGCCATCGTCACGGCCCTGCGCGAGCGCTTCCCGAACATCGTCGGCCCCAAGAAGGACGACATCTGCTACGCCACCCAGAACCGCCAGGACGCCGTGAAGTTCATGGCACCCCAGTCGGATCTGGTGCTGGTGGTGGGCTCGGTGAACAGCTCCAACTCCAACCGCCTGCGCGAAGTGGCCGAGCTCCTCAAGGTGCCCGCCTACCTCATCGACAACGCCGAGGCCATTGATCCGGCCTGGATCGTCGGCAAGCAGCGCATCGGCGTCACCGCCGGTGCCTCGGCGCCGGAAGTGCTGGTCGAATCGGTCATCGCCCGCCTGAAGGCGCTGGGTGCCGCGTCGGTGCGCTCCCTCGAGGGCGTGCCGGAGCGCATCACCTTCCCGCTGCCCAAGGAACTCCAGACGCCCGCGGCCTGAGCCCGTCCGTCCTCCAACCCCGGAGCCGCCATGCCCTACGTCCAACGCGATGCCGCCGGTCGGGTCGTTGCCCTCTTTTCCGAGGCCGGCCCCGGCCACGAGGAAGAGCTCCCCCTCGGCCACCCTGACACCGCCGCCCTCACCGGCTCGGGCGATTTCGCCCGCCTCGATGCCGACCTCATCCGCGTCATCGAGGACGTGGTGGACGTGCTCATCGACCGTGGCCTGCTGCGCCTCACCGATCTCCCGCCCGAAGCCCAGCGCAAGCTGCTGGCCCGCAAGGGCGCCCGGGCGCGGCTGCGTCAGGGGCTCGATCTGCTCGGTCCGAGCGACATCATCTGACCTATCCCCGCACCGGGCCCACCGCGGTCCGGCGCCACAAAACGGCATACCCGCAAAATCGTCCGGCATCGGGCGCCTGAAGGCTCAAGTTCCCCCACGGTCACCCGTTATCCCTACAATCCGGACGTCCGCCGGCTTCCCCGGCGATCTGCCCAGGCACGGCGAGCCCCTTGCCTGGTCGAGAAACGACCCCATTTACGATTGTGCCGATGACTGACGCCGCACCTTCCGCCTCCTCCGCCCCGCACGCCGGTGGCCCCGCCAACGTCGATGCCGACTGGCATCCGGGCGTGACGGTCACCCACGAAGACCCGCTGCTCGACGCACTGGTCATCCTCACCCAGATCCACGGCAATCCTTTCACCGGCGCGGCGCTGTCCGCCGGCCTGCCGCTCGTGGACAACTGCCTCACGCCGTCCCTGCTGCCCCGCGCCGCAGCCCGCGCCGGGCTCTCCGCACGCATCGTGCGCAAGCCGGTCGAAGCGATCACCCCCAGCCTGCTGCCAGCGATCCTGCTGCTCCACGACCGCCGCGCCTGCATCCTGCTGGAGCGCCTGCCCGACGGCCGCGCCCGGGTGCGCTTCCCCGAGGCTGGCGAATCCGCCGACATCCTGAGCGGCGAACAGCTCGCCGCCCTCTACACCGGGCTGGTGTGCTTCGTCCGCCCGCGCTTCCGCTTCGAGGCCCGCGCGCCTCAGGTGAAGGCCGTGCGTTCCACCCACTGGTTCTGGGGCACCGTCTTCGAAAACTGGCGCCTCTACCGCGACACCCTGCTGGCGGCGCTGGTGGTCAACCTGTTCGCCCTGGCCATCCCGATGTTCTCGATGACGGTCTACGACCGGGTCGTGCCCAACCACGCGGTCGAAACCCTGTGGGTGCTGGCCGTCGGGGCGATCCTCGTGCTCGGCTTCGATTTCTGCCTGCGCACCCTGCGCGCCTACATCGTGGACACCGCCGGCAAGCGCATCGACGTGCAGCTGTCGGCTCGCATCATGGAACGCGTGCTGGGCCTGCGGATGGACGCCCGGCCGGCCTCGGTCGGCTCGTTTGCCGCCAACCTGCGGGCCTTCGAGGGCGTGCGCGACTTCATCGCCTCGGCCACCGTCACCACGCTGATCGATCTGCCCTTCGTGCTGCTCTTCCTGGTCGTGATGACCTGGATCTCGCCGTGGCTGCTGGTGCCGCCGCTGGTGGGCATGCTCGCCGTGCTGTTCGTCACCCTGGTTGCCCAGGACAAGATGCACGAGCTCACCGAAACCACCTACCGGGCCAGCGCCCAGCGCAACGCCACGCTGGTCGAAAGCCTGGTCGGCCTCGAAACCCTCAAGACCCTCGGCGCCGAAAGCAGCGTCCAGCGCCAGTGGGAACGCGCCACGCTGTTCATCGCCCAGATCGGCGGGCGGCTCAAGCTGCTCTCCGCCGGCACCGTCAACTTCGCCCAGCTCATGCAGCAGCTGGTGAACATCGCGGTGATCATCGTCGGCGTTTATGAGCTCTCGGAAGGCAACATGTCGATGGGCGGCATCATCGCAGCGTCGATGCTCTCCGGCCGGGCCATGGCGCCCCTGGGCCAGGTGGCCGGGCTGATGATGCAGTACCAGAACGCCCGCACCTCCCTCGCCTCGGTGGGCACCCACATGAACCTGCCGGTCGAACGCCCCGAGGGCGCCAGCTTCGTGCATCGCCCCAGCTTCACCGGCGACATCGAGTTCAAGGACGTGAGCTTCTGCTACCCCGGCCGCGACCAGGCCGTGCTCAAGAAGATCAGCTTCCGCCTCAAGGCCGGTGAGAAGGTCGCCATCATCGGCCGCATCGGTTCCGGCAAGACCACCATAGAAAAGCTGATCCTCGGCCTCTACCAGCCCACCGAGGGCGCGGTGCTGGTCGACGGCATCGACTCCCGCCAGATCGACCCGGCCGAGCTGCGCCGCGCCATCGGCTTCGTGCCCCAGGACGTGACGCTCTTCTACGGCACCCTCAAGCAGAACATCGCGATGGGCGCGCCCTTTGCCGACGACAGCGCGATCCTCGCCGCGGCCGATCTGGCCGGCGTGCGCGAGTTCGCCAACACCCACCCGCAAGGCTTCGAGATGCCCATCGGCGAGCGGGGCGAATCCCTCTCCGGCGGCCAGCGCCAGGCCGTGGCCATCGCCCGCGCGGTGCTCAACGACCCGCCGGTGCTGCTGCTCGACGAACCCTCCAGCAGCATGGACCACCAGAGCGAGGAAGGCCTCAAGCAGCGCCTGCGCCGCTTTGCCGCCGGCAAGACGATCGTCCTCGTCACCCACCGCACCTCGCTGCTCGATCTGGTTGACCGGCTGATCGTCCTCGACCAGGGTCAGATCGTCGCCGACGGGCCCAAGGCCCAGGTGGTCGAAGCCCTGCAGCAGGGCCGCATCGGAAGGGCGGGGTGACACCATGAAAGCCCTCTTCCTGCGCATTGCCGCACTCTTCCAGCCCGCCTACAACGCGCTCTATCAACGCGCCTCGCGCACCTTCGACCGCATCCTCGACGGCGTCGAGAGGAAAGAGATCCACGACGATTCCGACTACATGGCCGACGCCGAATGGGCCATGTCCGAGCAAAAGCTGCGCGGCAGCCGCATCGCCGTGATCCTCACCTTCGCGGCCGTCATCATCCTCATCGTGTGGGCCGCCTTCGCCCAGCTCGACGAAGTCACCCGCGGCGAAGGCAAGGTCATCCCGTCCCGTCAGGTGCAGGTGATGCAGAGCCTCGACGGCGGCATCGTCTCCGAGATCCTGGTCAAGGAAGGCCAGCAGGTGAAGACCGGCCAGCTCCTCCTCAAGGTGGACCCGACCCGCTTCGTGTCGTCGCTACGCGAGAACCGTGCCCAGTACATCGCCCTCCTCGCAAAGTCCGCGCGCCTCACGGCCGTTGCCAGCGGCAAGCCCTTCGTGCCGCCGCCCGAGCTCATCAAGGAAGCGCCGGATCTCGTCGAGCAGGAGCGCAGCGCCTACGAAAACAAGCGGCTCGAGCTCGACGCCGCCGTGGGCGTGGCCCGCCAGCAGCTGTCCCAGCGCCGTCAGGAGCTCAACGAACTCACGGCCAAGCGTGAACAGGCCACCCAGAGCTACAGCCTCACCGCACGAGAACTCGAAGTCACCCGCCCGCTCGCCAAGACCGGCGCGGTGTCCGAGGTCGAGCTCCTGCGCCTCGAGCGGGACGTGGCCCGCTACCGGGGCGAACGGGACGCCGCCGGCGCCCAGATCCCGCGCATCCAGGCCGCC
>JAKLLO010000068.1 GCA_023150095.1 Zoogloea sp.
AGGCGTTCGCTGATCCAGCCGGCGGTATCGACCAGCGCGTCGAGGTCGATGCCGGTGTGGATGCCGAGGCCGTTCATCAGGTACACCACGTCTTCGGTGGCCACGTTGCCCGACGCGCCCGCGGCGTAGGGGCAGCCACCGAGCCCCGCCACCGCTGCGTCAAACACCGCGACGCCGACTTCCAGTGACGCGTAGATGTTGGCCACGGCCTGGCCGTAGGTGTCGTGGTAGTGGCCGGCGAGCTTATCGACCGGCACGCGGGCGGCCACCACGTCGAGCATCTGGCGTGTCTTGCCCGGAGTGCCGACGCCGATGGTGTCGCCCAGGCTCACTTCGTAGCAGCCCATCTGGTAGAGCGTGGCGGCGACATCGGCCACCGCTTGCGGATCGACTTCGCCTTCGTACGGACAGCCGAGCACGCACGAGACGTAGCCGCGCACCTTCACCCCGGCCGCCTGGGCCGCGGCCATCACCGGCTCGAAGCGCTTGAGGGATTCGGCAATGCTGCAGTTGATGTTCTTGCGGCTGAAGGATTCGGACGCGGCGCCGAACACCGCCACTTCGGTCGCCCCCACCGCCAGCGCCGCCTCGAAGCCCTGCAGGTTGGGCGTGAGCACCGGGTAGCTCACGCCCGGCAGGCGCTGGATGCGGCGCATCACCTCGGCGTTGTCGCCCATCTGGGGAACCCACTTGGGCGACACGAAGGACGTGGCTTCGATGGCGGGCAGGCCGGCAGCGCCCAGGCGGGCGATCAGCTCGACCTTGGTCTCGGTGCTGACGACCTGCTTTTCATTCTGCAGGCCGTCGCGGGGGCCCATCTCGACGAGACGGACGTGGGTGGGGAGGGTCATCGGATTTCCTTGGCGATGCGTTGCGGCATCACCATAGTTTAATTGCATAAACTCGAGATTTCCTCACTTTTTTATACGTTTGTAATTTGGCCGGCGGGGCGGCGCCGGAAGATACGGGCGACGAAGCGCCACAGCATCACGATCATCACCACCGCGAGCACGCAGAACACCGCCAGCGCCCCGAGAAAGAGCAGCGGCTGGTGGAGCAGCGTCCACATGCCGCCGGCGAACAGGGCGTCTTCGCCCAGCGATGTGACCACGTTGCTCACCGGCTCCGGCGAGGTGTTGATCGCCGCCCGGGCGCTGGCCTTGGCGAAGTGGGTGCCGGCCGCGAGAGTGCCGCCGAGGAGGCCCATGGCGATCTGCAGCGCGCCGCCCTGGTCGCCCATCACTGCCGCGGCCAGCGCAGCGCCTGCGGGGATGCGGATGAAGGTGTGGGCGGCATCCCACAGGGAATCCAGCCACGGCAGCTTGTCGGCGAAGAACTCGACGAGCAGCAGCAGGCCCGACACCCCGAGCACCAGCGGATGGGCCAGCACGCCCAGGCCGCCGGGCAGCTGCACGCCGGCGAAGCGCGCCAGCGCGCCGAGCACGAACACCAGCGCGTAGAGCCGCAGCCCGCTGGCCCAGCCGAGGCCGGCCGCCAGCGCCGCCAGCGAGGCGAGATCCACCGGCAGGTCGCGCCAGTCGAGGAGCGGCTTGACGCTGTCGGCGAGGGTGGAGGCAGGCGCAGGGTGAGGGGCTGGCCGTCGCAGCACACCCACTCGAAGCGGTCCGGGTTGAGCTGGGTGGCCAGAAACTGGTCGGCCATGCCCTGGTCGATGAGGATCGGCGGGCAGCGCCGGCCGTCCTCGACCAGCGCGCTGGCGTCATGCTCGCGCCACACGGCCCGATCGGTGCCCAGGTAGCCGCCGAAGGCCTTCTCGCCCCACGGGCACCGGCTGGGCGCGGCGATGGGCGCGAAGGCCGACACCGAGCGGTACAGATCCGGATGGCGCAGGGCCAGGGTGAGCGCCCCGTGGCCGCCCATCGAATGGCCGAAGATGCCGCAGCGCTTGAGATCGGCCGGAAAGCGCAGGCCGATGAGCTGGCGCAGCTCGCCAGTGATGTAGCTCTCCATCCGCCAGTGGCGCGACCACGGCTCGCGGGTCGCATCCAGGTAGAAACCCGCCCCCACGCCAAAATCCCAGGCGTCGGCCTCGCCGGGGATTCGGGCGTCGCGGGGGCTGGTGTCGGGCGCGACCAGCATCAGCCCCAGTTCGGCCGCCAGCCGCTGGGCGCCGGCCTTGATGGGGAAGGTCTCTTCGGTGCAGGTGAGGCCGGCGAGGTAGAACAGCACCGGCACCGGCCCGTCGGCCGCCTGGGGCGGCACGAAGACCGAGAAGCGCATCGGCAACCCGATCTCCCGCGACTGATGGCGGTAAAACCCCTGCCGACCGCCAAAGCAGAGATGCTGGGAGAGGGTTTCGAAGGGCATGGCGGGGCTCAGTAAATGACCACCGAACGGATCGACTCGCCGCGCTTCATGAGATCGAAGCCGTCGTTGATCTGATCCAGCGTAAGGGTGTGGGTGATGAGGTCGTCGATGTTGAGCTTGCCTTCCATGTACCAGTCGACGATCTTCGGCACGTCGGTGCGGCCGCGGGCGCCGCCGAAGGCCGAGCCCTTCCAGACGCGGCCGGTGACGAGCTGGAACGGCCGGGTGGAGATCTCGGCGCCGGCCTCGGCCACGCCGATGATCACCGACTGACCCCAGCCCTTGTGGGTGCATTCCAGCGCCTGGCGCATCACCTTGGTGTTGCCGATGCACTCGAAGCTGTAGTCGGCACCGCCGTCGGTGAGCTGGACGATGTGATCGACGACGTTTTCCACGTCGTTCGGGTTGATGAAGTGGGTCATCCCGAACTTGCGGGCCATGGCCTCGCGGGCGGGGTTGAGATCGACGCCGATGATCTTGTCGGCGCCCACCATCTTCGCGGCCTGGATCACGTTGAGGCCGATGCCGCCGAGGCCAAAGACGACCACGTTGGCGCCCGCCTCGACCTTGGCGGTGAACAGCACGGCGCCCACGCCGGTAGTCACGCCGCAGCCGATGTAGCAGACCTTGTCGAAGGGCGCGTCTTCACGGATTTTGGCCAGGGCGATCTCGGGCACGACGATGTAGTTCGAGAAGGTGGAGGTGCCCATGTAGTGCAGGATCGGCTTGCCATCCAGGCTGAAGCGGCTGGTGGCATCGGGCATCAGGCCGCGACCCTGGGTGCTGCGGATCTTCTGGCACAGGTTGGTCTTGCGCGACAGGCAGAACTTGCACTCGCGGCATTCCGGCGTGTAGAGCGGGATCACGTGATCGCCGGCCTTGAGCGATTTCACGTCCGGGCCCACATCGACGACCACGCCGGCGCCTTCGTGGCCGAGGATGGCCGGGAACAGGCCTTCGGGATCGGCCCCCGACAGCGTGTAGTAATCGGTGTGGCAGATGCCGGTGGCCTTGACCTCGACCAGCACTTCACCGGCCTTGGGGCCTTCGAGGTCGACGGTTTCGATGGTCAGCGGGGCGCCAGCCTTCCAGGCGACGGCAGCACGGGTCTTCATGGGTGTTCTCCGGGGGATGTCGGGTTATTGGGGTGTTATAGGTGTTTTTCGTCGCGAATGCGCTTGCCCACGGCGGGCGGGTGATACGCAGACATGGACCGCAGCAGCGCGAAGAGGTTGTCCTCGACGAGCAGCAGGCCGCGGTTTTCCTGTTTCATGAAGCCTTCCTCGACGCCCCGCTCCATCATCTGGACGAGGGGCAGGTAGTAGCCATCCACGTTGAACAGGGCCACCGGCTTGTGGTGAAAGCCGAGCTGGGCCCAGGTGAGGATCTCGAACAGCTCCTCAAAGGTGCCGAGCCCACCGGGCAGCGCGATGAAGCCGTCGGCGAGCTCGGCCATGCGCGCCTTGCGAGTGTGCATGGAATCGACGACCTCGAGCCGGGTGAGGCCCTCGTGGCCCACTTCCCAGTCCATCAGCGCGCGCGGGATGACGCCAACCACCTTGCCACCAGCGGCAAGGCAGGCATCGGCGACGACGCCCATCAGCCCGACGTTGCCGCCGCCGTAGATCAGCTCGATGCCACGCTCGGCGAGGAGCCTGCCGAGGCTTTCGGCCGCCGCCTTGTAGGCCGGCCGCACGCCGGTGCGCGAGCCACAGAAGACACAGATGCGCCGCATGACTGGCGCTCCGTCAGAAGGGGCCTTTTTCGAGCCAGCGCTCGAGTTGCGGCAGGCGATCGTTGCCCCAGAAGCCTTCACCTTCGACGATGAAGTAGGGCGAGCCGAACACGCCGCGGGCTTCCGCCAGGTCGATCTCGGCCTTCAGGCGGGCCTTGGTGGCCGGATCGGAGAAGGCGTCGGCGACTTCCTCCCGGTTGATCTGGAGGGCGTCGGCGATGTCGAGCAGCACGCTGGTCTCGGCGATGTTGCGGCCATCGACGAAGTAGGCGCGGAACACCGCGTGGGCAAAGGCGCGGGCCTCTTCGGGGTCGCGGTCGGACAGCCACTGGAAGGCGCGGGCGGCCTGCTCGGTGTGCACCGGGTAGGGGCTGGGCTGCTTGAAGGGGATGCCGAAGAATGCCGCGGTGCGCTCGGTGTCGCGCTGGACGTACTCGGTGCGCATCAGCCCGGCCGGGATCTTCATGCCGCCCTGGGGCTGGAACTGGGCGTCGAGGACGATGGCGTGCCACATCACGGCGCGGCCGTGGCGCGCGGCAAGCTCGTCGATCTGCTCGGAGGCCAGGTAGCCGTAGGGCGAGGAGAAGTCGAAGTAGAAGTCGATGGGTGCGGACATGCAGGTCTCCGGGGGGCGAATTTTCTGTGATGCCGGTTGGGTCGGTCAGCCCGCATTATCCATGGCGGGCGACCGAAGGGCATCACATTGCGTGTCGCTCCGACGACCGGCCGCTCAGAACCCGCCTTCGGCCAGCCAGCGCTCCACCTGGGGCAGCCGGTCGGCGCCCCAGAAGGCTTCGCCGTCGACGATGATGAAGGGCGACCCGAACACCCCGCGCGACAAGCCCAGATCCACCTCGGCGGCGAGGCGCGCCTTGATCTCGGTGCTGGACAGCACGCCGGAGAGCTCGTCCCGGTCGATGCCCACGCCGGCGGCGATGTCGAGCACCGCACCGAGGTCGGAGATATTCACGTCATTGACGAAGTACGCCCGGTAGGCGGCAAGGCCGAATTCCCGCGCCTTCTGCGGGCTGCGGTCGTTGATCCACAGAAACGCCCGCGCGGCGTGCTGGGTGGGGATCGGGAAGGTGCTGGGCTGCTTGAAGGGCAGGCCGAAGTAGCGGGCCGAGCGCTCGATGTCGTGCATCGAGTAGGCGCCCTTGAGCGGGATCGACGGCAGCGGCGCGAGGCCGGTGACCTTGAAGGTGACGCCCAGCAGGAAGGGATGCCACAGCACGGTGCGACCGTAGCGCTCGGCCAGCGCGTCGATCTTCTCGGCGGCGAAGTAGCCGTAGGGCGACGAGAAATCGAAGTAGAAGTCGATGGGGGCGGTGCTGCGCCGGGGTTCGGTCATGGGTCGGTCTCCGTCTCAGGGGGTCTTGGGCCACAGGATCAGCTGGGTGCAGCGAAACAGCGCCAGCCGACGGCCACAGCCGCCGCTGGTGACTTCGGAATCCCACACCTGGGTGTTGCGCCCGATGTGCACCGCGGTGGTGTTGCACAGGAGTACGCCGTCGGTCTGGGTGCCGAAGAAGTTGGTCTTGAGCTCGATGGTGGTGAAGCTCTTGGCGCCTTCAGGCAGGTGGGCGCGGGTGGCGTAGCCCGCCGCACTGTCGGCCATGGCGATGATGGTCGCGGCGTGGAGATAGCCGTTGGGGGCCAGCATCTCGGGGCGGATCAGCATCCGCGAGCTCATCCGGCCCGGTTCGAGGGTCACCGCCTCGAAGCCGAACCAGCCCGGCAGATGGCCCGCACCCCGGGCGTTGAGGAAGTCGAGGTCGATGCCTTCGGCGAGCCGGGGTTCGGCCATCACGGGTCTCCGGAATCAGCTTTCCAGTGCTTCGAGGGCCGCCAGGTAGCGGGGGATGAGATCCTCGCGGCGGCTCACGTTGATGCCCAGGTCGCGGATCAGACCGTCCTTCAGCCCATACACCCAGCCATGCACGGTAAGGCGCTGACCGCGCTTCCAGGCATCCTGGACCACAATGGTCTGGCACACATTGACCACCTGCTCGATGGTGTTGAGCTCGCACAGGCGGTCGTGGCGCATCTCGGTCGGCAGCAGATCGACGCGGCTGACGTGCTTCACGTGCACGTCCTGAACGTGGCGCAGCCACAGATCCACCAGCCCGACCCGGTCACGCTGCAGCGCCGCACGCACACCGCCGCAGCCGTAGTGACCGACGACCATGATGTGCTTCACCTTCAGCACATCCACCGCAAACTGGATCACCGACAGGCAGTTGAGATCGGTGTGCACCACCACGTTGGCCACGTTGCGATGGACGAAGACCTCGCCCGGCATCAGCCCGATGATCTCGTTGGCCGGCACGCGCGAATCGGAACAGCCGATCCACAGGAACTCGGGCGCCTGGAGCGTCGACAGCTTCTCGAAGTAACCGGGATCGACCTGACGCATGCGCCGCGCCCAGGCCAGGTTGTAGTCGAAGAGGTGGAACAGGTTTTCGTTCTGGATCTCGGATTCGTTCCAGTTTTCCAGATCAAGGGCGAGGAACATCGCGCCCTCGACAGGCGTCGGGTAGTAGGCCGGCGCCTCCTTGAAACCCAGCTCGCGGTAGAGCTTCACCGCGATGCGCATGGCCGGCAGGGTGTCGAGCATCACCTTGCGGTAGCCCAGCGCCTTGGCGGCCTTGATGGCGGCCAGGGCGAGTTCGCGCCCGACGCCGGTGCCGCGCATCTCGGGCTCCACGTAGAGCCGCTTCATCTCGCAGACGCCGCCGGTGGCCGGGCGGATGCCCACGCAGCCGGCGGGCTTGCCGTCGAGCTCGGCGAAGAACAGCCGCCCCGTGGGCGCCGCGTAGGCACCGGGCAGGGAGGCCATCTCCTCCCCGAAATTCTGGTAACCGAGATCTACGCCCAGCCAGGCGGCGTAGTTACGGAAAAACTGACGGACATGCTCGATCTCGGCGTGGTCATCGGCACTGAGGATGCGAAGGGTTACTGCCATCGATCAATTCCATAACAAGTCGAAACAACCCAGCAGGATACTCGCTCAGGCGGGCCGTTTCACCCCGTTCATGGCGCACAGCTCGCCATTTTTGTGCCGACGGCCTTTCAGGCGGGCTTTTCCTGGCGTCCGTGCATCACCATGATCGTCTGCTGCATCACCGCGCACAGCGTCCACTCCTCGGCCTTCACGGCAAAGACTTCGGCCTTGGTGATGATCAGCGTGCGCCCCGGGCGGATCACCTCGCCGCGCGCCACCAGCCGCTCGCCGTCGGCCGGGGCGATCAGGTTGATCTTGTATTCCACCGTCAGCACGCTGGCGTCGGCCGAGGTGAGGGTGTTGGCGGCGTAGCCGGCCGCCGAGTCGGCGATCATGCCCACCACCCCGCCGTGGATGAAGCCGTGCTGCTGGGTGATGCCGTCCTGGAAAGGCAGGTGGATCTCGGTGTAGCCGGGCTCGACCACCGCCATCTTCGCGCCGATCAGCGCCATCGCGTGCTGCAGGTCGAAGCTTGCCCGGACGCGGGTGGCGTAGTTCGGGTCGCGGGGGCGGAAGGGCTCCAGGGGCGGGCGGGTCATGGCGGGTCTCCTTTTATTGGCGCGCCTGCGCGGGCGCTTTGAATTACGTTTACGTAAACGTAATTTTGGTGGTAAAAAAGATCAAGCGCCTTCGCCCAGGCGGGCGGCCAGCGCAGCGTGAGCAGCGGCGGCGCCTTCCGGGTTTTCGGCCAGCTGTTCGACGCACTGCTGTTCGAGGATGTCGATCTCGCCGAGCACCGCGGCGATGTCCTCGCGCTGCTGCTCGAGGGCCCGTCGGCGTTCGGCCAGCACCACCAGCAGGCGGCGCAGCTGCGGGGCCGAGTCACGCAGGCCGTCGTACATGCCGAGCAGCTCGCCGATCTCGGCCAGCGACAGGCCGAGCCGCTTGCCCCGCAGGATCAGGCCGAGGCGGGTGCGGTGGCGCTTGTTGTAGATGCGGTTGCGGCCGGCACGGACGGGCGCGAGCAGGCCCTCGTCCTCGTAGAAGCGGATGGCACGCGGGGTAATCCCGAACTCGCGGGCCAGATCACCGATGGTGTAGGTTGTTTCCTCGATCATCGAATCAGTAAATCAGATTTCCGGAAGCCGGACAACGCGGCCGACGGATTTCCAGGAGAACAGCAGCAATGAGCACCCCGACCCTCGAATACCCCTTCGACAGCGTGCCGGAGGCCGGCGAGACCCGCGAGGTCGCCCCCGGCGTATCGTGGATCCGCATGCCGCTGCCCTTCGCCCTCGACCACATCAACCTGTGGCTGATCGAGGACGGCGAAGGCGTGGCGATCGTCGATACCGGCTACGCTCTCGACGCCACCCGCGACGCCTGGGACGCCATCCTCGCCCGCCTCGGCAAGCCGGTGACGCGGATCATCGTCACCCACTGCCACCCGGATCACCTGGGCCTCGCCAAGTGGCTGTCCGACAAGACCGGCGCCGGCGTGGTGATGTCCCAGGGCGAGTACCTGGGCGGCTACGCCCTGTGGCACCAGCTCACCGGCTACGACGTCACCTCGATGGTCGCCCACTTCCGCCACCACGGCCTCGACGACGACCGCGCCGCCGCGCTCTCGGGCCGCGGCAACGCCTACGCCCGCGGCGTGCCGTCGCTGCCCGCCACCTACGAGCGCCTCATCGACGGCGACGTGCTCACCATCGGCGGCCGGCACTGGAAGGTGATCGTCGGCTACGGTCACGCGCCCGAGCACGTCTCGCTCTATTGCGAGGCCATCGGCGTGCTGATTTCGGGCGACATGCTGCTGCCCCGGATTTCCACCAACGTCAGCGTTTTTGCTGCTACGCCACATGACGACCCGCTTGGCCGCTTCCTCGATTCGATCAGCGGTTTCAAGCAGTTGCCGGACACGTCGCTCGTGCTACCATCCCACGGGAGGCCGTTCCGCGGCATCGCCCTCCGGGTTGATCAGCTCGTCCAGCACCACGACGACCGCTGCGCGGAACTGCTTGCTGCATGTACCGATCCCCGCAGTGCGGAAGAGATTCTTGCGACCCTCTTCCCGCGCGAGCTGGATACGCATCAGGTCATGTTTGCAATGGGGGAGGCCATCGCCCACCTGAACCACCTCGAACACAAGGGCGAGCTGGTAGGTCGGGTCGGAGACGATGGGGTGGTTCGTTTCGTCAAAAGCATCTAACAAGGAGTGCCCAACAATGGCTGCGCCAGAAAAAGAAGTCGCCAAGTCCGAACTGCCGGACCCGAAGGAAGTCGCCAAGACCTACGCCGAAGTCGCCCAGCGCGCTTCCAAGCTGCTGGCCGATCACATCCAGAAGCAGGTCCAGAAGGGCATCTCCGCCCCCACCGACGAGCTCGGCATCGCCCAGGCCTTCATGGACATGATGGGCAAGCTGCTGGCCAACCCGTACCGTCTGGCCCAGGCCCAGATGAACCTCGTGTGGGATTACTTCTCCCTGTGGCAGCACTCCATGATGCGTTTCACCGGCATGGCGCCCAGCGCCCCGGTCGCCGCCCCCGCCAAGGACGACAAGCGCTTCAAGGATGAAGAATGGCAGGAGCACTTCCTGTTCGACTTCATCAAGCAGTCCTACCTGATCACCGCCCGCCACATCCACGACACCGTCTCCGGTGTGGACGGCCTGGACGACCAGACCCAGAAGAAGGTCAACTTCTACACCCGCCAGTACATCGACGCCCTGTCGCCGTCCAACTTCGCCCTGACCAACCCGGAAGTCTTCCGCGAGACGGTCAAGAGCCACGGCCAGAACCTCATCAAGGGCCTCAACAACCTGCTGCGCGACGTGGAAGAAGGCGACGGCAACCTGCGCGTCAAGATGACCGACACCACCGCCTTCGAGCTGGGCCGCAACGTGGCCACCACGCCGGGCAAGGTCGTCTTCCAGACCGAGATGATGCAGCTGCTGCAGTACACCCCGACCACCCCGGACGTCTCCAAGCGCCCGCTGCTGATCGTCCCGCCGTGGATCAACAAGTTCTACATCCTCGACCTGCGCGAGAAGAACTCCTACATCAAGTGGTGCGTCGATCAGGGCCACACCGTGTTCGTGATCTCCTGGGTCAACCCGGATGAGCGCCTGGCCGAGAAGAGCTTCGACGCCTACCTGCTCGAAGGCACCCTGGCCGCCATCGACGCCATCTGCGAACAGACCGGCGCCAAGGAAATCAACGCCGCCGGCTACTGTCTGGGCGGCACGCTGCTCGCCACCACCCTGGCCTACCTGGCTGCCAAGAAGGACAAGCGCCTGGCGTCCGGCACCTTCTTCACCACCATGACCGACTTCGCCGATCCGGGCGAACTGTCCGTCTTCCTCGACGAAGGTCAGATCTCCAGCCTCGAGAAGAAGATGTTCGAGCGCGGCTACCTCGAAGGCTCCGAAATGGCCGGCACCTTCAACATGCTGCGCGCCAACGACCTGATCTGGTCCTTCGTGGTGAACAACTACCTGATGGGCAAGGATCCGTTCCCCTTCGACCTGCTGTACTGGAACTCCGATTCCACCCGCATGCCGGCGAAGATGCACAGCTTCTACCTGCGCAACATGTACCTGCAGAACCTCCTCAAGGAGCCGGGCGGCATCGAGATCGCAGGCGTGCCCATCGATCTGTCCAAGATCAAGGCCCCGACCTACTTCATCTCCACCATCGAAGACCACATCGCCCCGTGGAAGAGCACCTACTCCGGTGCCCGCAACTTCGGCGGCAACGTGCGCTTCGTGCTGGGCGGTTCCGGCCACATCGCCGGCATCGTCAACCCGCCGGCAGCCAACAAGTATGGCTACTGGACCAACCCGGCCGCCAAGCTGCCCGCCACCGCCGACGAGTTCTTCAACGGCGCCGAGCAGCACCCGGGCTCGTGGTGGACCGACTGGCAGGCCTGGCTGATGGCCCAGGACAGCAGCAAGGTTCCGGCCCGCGATCCGGTCAACGGCAAGCTCAAGGTGCTCGAAGACGCGCCGGGCTCCTTCGTCAAGGCACGTATCGACGCCAAGAAGAAGGCCGCCTGATCCATCGGCAGCCTGCATGAAGAAAGGGGGCCTCGGCCCCCTTTTCCTTTTTCCGCCTCAGCCTCAATCGCCCCACTTCACCAACCGTGGCCACCTACCCGCTCGAAACCCCGCTCCCTCACGGCACACCCGTCGTCCTCGACACCAACGTGGTGCTGTCCCTGTGGATGTTCGAAGATCCCGCCCTCGTCCGCCTGCGCGCGGCCGTCGAGAGTGGCGCGCTTCGCCCCGTCAGCCGGGAAGACTGCCTGGGCGAGCTCGCCCGGGTGCTCGCCTACTCGCAGTTCGCCCAGAGCCCCGAACGTCAGGCCGAGATCGCCGCCGCCTACCGGGCCCGCTGCACGCTCGTCGAGGCCATCGATCCGCCTGCCTGCGAACTGCCCAACTGCCTCGACCGGGACGATCAGAAGTTTCTCGAACTCGCCCGCGACAGCGGCGCCTCGGCGCTCCTGACCCGCGACAAGCTGGTGCTCAAGCTCGGCAAACGCCCGGTCATCGCCGCGCGTTTCGCCATTCTCACGCCCGAGAAGCTGCAAACCCAGCTGGCGTAAAGCCCACCACGTCACAGAGCCTTGCACGTTGACACAACAATTCACATATCATGGCAACCCCAGACACCCAGTCTGGATAGACTGGGGACTCAACCCTCATGACGGAGCACGCCATGGCCACTGAAATGTCTTTCGACGTTGGCAACCTCATCACCACCTATCTGATTCCCCTCGGCTGGAAACTCGCTGGCGCCATCGCCCTCTGGATCATCGGCGGCTGGCTGATCAACATCATCGGCAACCTGTCCAACCGCGGCATGACCCGCCAGAAGGTCGAGCCCACCCTGGTCCGCTACGTCGAGGCCACCCTGCGGGTGGTCATGCGCATCGTGCTGGTCATCGTGATCCTGTCGGTGTTCGGTATCGAGACCACCAGCTTCGCCGCCCTCATCGCCGCAGCCGGCGTAGCCATCGGCGTTGCCTGGAGCGGCCTGCTCTCCAACTTCGCCGCCGGCGCCTTCCTGATCATCCTGCGGCCGTTCAAGGTGGGTGACTTCATCAGCGGCGCGGGCGTCACCGGCACCGTCAAGGAAATCGGCCTGTTCGCCACCACCATCGACCAGCCCGACAACGTGCGGACGACCATCGGCAACAACAAGCTGTTCTCCGACAACATCGTCAATTACACGCTGAACCCCTCCCGTCGGGTGGACCTCACCGCCCAGCTGGCCCACAGCGTCGATCCGAAGCAGGCGATGGAACTCATCCGCGCCCGCATCAAGCAGATCCCCAACGTCATGACCGACCCGGCGCCCGATGTCGAGATCCTCGAGTTCAACGCCGCCGGTACCAAACTGGTGGTGCGCCCCTATTGCCACAACGACCACTACTGGCAGGTGTATTTCGACACCAACAAGGCCCTGGCCGAAGTGGGCGGCGCCAACAACTGGCCGATCCCGGCGCCCCATCAGGTGCTGCGTCAGCCCAGCTGATCGCCCTCCGGCCTCACCGCAAACGCCCACTCCGGTGGGCGTTTTTCATGGCGTGCCGGCCAGCGTGCGGCGCAGTTCGGTGAGATAGCGCAGCCCGGCCACCGCCCGGCTGCCGTACCACGAGGCCATCTCGCCATCGATCAGCGCCGCCGGCCGCCCCGACGCGGCGGCCACCTCGGCCAGATGGCTGTCGCGAAAGCGATAGGGCTCGGACGACAGGAAGACCCTCGCCACCTCCGCCAGCCACGGCGCATCCCATTCGAAGGCCGGGTAGCGCGGCTCGTCGACCTCGGGAACCGTCTGCCAGCCCACCGTCGCCAGCATTGCCGAGATGTAGGTGCTGCCCGCCACCGTCATCCACGGCTCACGCCAGATGAGGTACAGCACCTTCTCGGGCGGCAGGCTGGCGCCCACGGCCCGCGCCTCGTCCAGCGCAGCAGCAAGATCGGCACACAGCCGCGCAGCCTCGGCCTCACGGTCAAAGATGGCGCCCAGCAGGCGATACACCGGCAGGTTGTCCTCGGGCGTGCACGGGTGGGTAACGATCACGTGGGGCACGCAGGCGGCGATCTCCTCGACGCACTCCCGCCGGTTCTCATCCACATTGACGATCACGTGGGTCGGCGCCAGTTCGCGCAGGCGCGCGAGATTCACATCCTTGGTGCCGCCCACTTTGGGGATGGACTTCAGGATCGCCCGCGGGTGGATGCAAAAGCCCGTCCGCCCGACCAGCTGCCCGGCCAGCCCCAGATCGCACACCAGCTCGGTGAGCGAGGGCACCAGCGAGACGATCCGCGCCGGGCCGGAATGAGGCGGGTGGCGATGGCCGCTTGCGTCCACCAGGAAATCTTCATCATTCTTGTTCTGCATCATCGCGCAAGTATCTCAAGAGCCGCACCGTTATTGGGTAGTACGTGGAACAAGCTTCCGCGCCCGCACTCTCACCTGAAGCAAGTGAACCCTTCCAGCCACGGAGAAGATCATGAAAATCGGCGTTCCCAAGGAAACCAAGAACCATGAACATCGGGTCGGCCTGACCCCGGGTGCAGTCCGGGAGGTCATCGCCCACGGCCATCAGGTGTTCGTCGAGACCGGCGCCGGGCTCGGCATCGGCGCCACCGACGCCGATTACGAGCGCGCCGGCGCCACCATCAGCGCCAGCGGGGCCGATGTCTTCGAGGCCGCCGAGATGATCGTCAAGGTGAAGGAGCCACTCCCCGACGAGCAGGCGCGCCTCAAGCCTCACCACATCCTGTTCACCTACCTGCATCTGGCCCCCGCGCCCGAACTGGCCGAGGCGCTGCTCGCCAGCGGCGTCACCGCCATCGCCTACGAGACCGTCACCGCGCCCGGCGGCGGGCTGCCGCTGCTGGCCCCGATGTCCGAGGTGGCCGGACGGATGAGCATCCAGGCCGGCGCTGCGGCGCTGGAGAAATCCCACGGCGGCCGCGGCGTGCTGCTGGGCGGCGTGCCCGGCGTGGAGCCCGGCCGGGTCGTCGTGCTCGGCGGCGGCACCGTGGGCAACAACGCGGCCCACACTGCCGTCGGCATCGGCGCCGACGTGACCATCGTGGACAAATCCCTGGCCGTGCTGCGCCACCTGGATGAAGTGTACGGCGGACGGGTCAAGACGCTCTACGCCACCCGCGATTCCATCGAAAGCGTGCTTCCTCACGCCGACCTGGTGATCGGCGCGGTGCTCATCCCTGGCGCCACCGCCCCCAAGCTGGTCACCCGGCCGATGCTGGCTACCATGAAGACCGGCGCGGTGATCGTCGACGTGGCCATCGACCAGGGCGGCTGCATCGAGACATCCCACCCCACCACCCACGCCGACCCGACCTTCGTGGTGGATGGCGTGGTGCATTACTGCGTCGCCAACATGCCCGGCGCGGTCGCCCGCACCGCCACCTACGCCCTCAACGCCGCCACCCTGCCCTACGTGCTGGCCCTGGCCGACAAGGGCTGGAAGGATGCGCTGAAGGACGACGCCGGCCTGCGCGCCGGCCTCAATGTGTGCAACGGCCACGTCACCCACCCGATCGTCGCCGACGCCCTCGGCAAGAAATACCTGCCGGCGATCACCCAGCTGGGCTGACCCGACGGACTACAGATCGAGCCCGCGCGGCTTTCTGCCCGCGCGGGCAAAAGCCGCGTCAAAGATCCAGTTGGGCAGCAGGCGCAGCAGCTTGGCGACGACGCCCATCTGCCACGGAATCACCGTGTAGGTCACGCCCGCGTCGATGGCCCGCACGAAGCGGCGGGCGGCTTCGTCCACTGACAGCATGAAGGGCATCGGGTAGCGATTGACCGCCGTCATCGGCGTTTCGATGTAGCCGGGCGCGATGGTCACCACCCGCACGCCGCTACCGTGCAGTTCGACCCGCAGGCTTTCCAGATAGGCGATCGCCGCGGCCTTGGAGGCGCTGTAAGCCCCCGCGCCGGGCAGGCCGCGGATGCCCGCCACCGATGCGATGCCCACCAGCCGCCCGCTGCCACGGGCCCGCATGGGTGCCGCAAAGGGCTGGAAGGTGGCCACCATGCCCAGCACGTTGGTACGCATCACCCGCTCGAAGGCGGGCAGGTCGTCGGCTTCTTCGGTCAGCGTGCCCACCGATACGCCGGCATTGGCGATCACCACGTCGGGCAGGCCGAAGCGCGCGACGAAATCGGCCGCCGCAGCCTGCAGAGCCGGACCGTCGGCCACGTCGACGATGTAGATGGCGTGCTCGCCGGGCAGGCTCGAAACCAGCGCAGTGAGGGCGTCACGACGCCGGGCAACGAGGCCCAGCACCGCGCCCCGGGCCGCGTAGTGGCGCGCCAGGGCGGCGCCGATGCCGCTGGAGGCACCGGTGATGAAGACGCGTTCGGTCACGGGTGAGAAAGGAAGCACGCCGCCCGACGCGAAAGCCGGGTGGCGTGGCGGGCTTACTTGCGGCCCTGTTCGCTGCGGGCGCGGGCGATCAGCTGATCCGCCACCTTGAGCGCCGCCTCGTGGGTGCCGGCGAGCGAGCCGGAGGTGAAGTACTTGCCGTCGATCGCCAGGGTCGGCACGCCGTCGACCTTGTAGTTGCGGGCGATTTCCTCGAAGCGCTTGACGCGCACGTTGGTGCTGAAGCCCCGGTAGGCGTCGGAGAACTTCTTCGCATCGACACCCTTCTTGACGACCCACTCCTGGGCGCCGGCTTCGGTGTTGAGCGGCAGCTTCTCGGACTGGACGGCCTCGAAGATCTGGCCGTGCAGGCGCGGCAGATCGCCGGTAGCGTCGAGGGTGGCGTACAGCCGGGCAAAACCGACCAGCATCTGCTGGCCCCACATCACCGGGACGCGGGTGAACACCACGTCGGACGGCAGCTTCTTGACCCAGGCGTCGAGCGCCGGATCGAAGGCGCGGCAATGCGGGCAGCCGTAGTGGAAGAACTCCAGCACTTCGACCTTCCCCTTGGCCTCGGTGGGCTGGGGCGGCGAAACGAGTTCGAAGCCCTTGCCACTGCCCTGCGACCAGGCGGGCAGACCAAGGCCGCCGAGGGCTGCAAGGGCGGAGAGCTGTTTGAGGACGTCACGACGCTGCATTAGGGTTTCTCCTTCGATCCAAAGGACTCATTGAGCGGCGGTGGCCGGCTTTGGTTCCTTGGGTTTGATCTTCACGATGGCGGTGGTGATGCCGTTGGCGGTCAGGTTGTCCCGCGCCTTGGTCATCACGTCCTGGCCGAGATAGGGGCCGGTGCGCACCCGATGCATCGTGCCCTTGTCAGGCACTTCGATCTTCTGGACGCTGGCCTCCACCCCCATCAACGCAAGACGCGCCTTCAGGTTGTCCGCCTCGGAGGGATCTTCAAAGGCGCCGGCCTGCAGGTAGAACTTCTCGGGCGCCGGGGCCGGCTTGTCGAGCAGCGCGGCTTCGGCCTTGGCGCGCTCGGCGCTGTCCATGCCTTCGGTGGATTTGGTCTTGTCGGCCTTGGCGGTATCGGTGGTGGCGGCCTTGTCGGCTTTGTCGGACTTGTCCTTGGCGGGCTTGTCGGTCTTGACGACTTCGGTGGTTTCTTCGGGCTTGGTGGGCGCGGGCAGCGCATCCGAACCCTTGGGCAGCACGTTGTAGAAGTCGAAGCGGGGCTTCTCGACGGGCTTGTCGCCGGCCTTGCCGGGCAGCGCGATGGGCTCGCTGCCCTGGGGCTTGGCCGGCGGTGCGACGACCGTCCGCTCATCGGTCGGCCTGGGCTTGCTGAAGGGCGACGAGGCGGTGAAGTAGAGCGCGATCCCGGCAGCCACCAGGGCCCCCAGGATCAGGCCGACGAAGATGCCGACGAGGGTGCCGCCGCGGCTGCCCGATTTGGGTTTCTTGGTTTGAGGACGTGGTTTGAGATCGCGACTCATGGAGGGAGAAGTCCGGTATTACATCGAATCGGGAGCGGAAACGCCGAGCAGCGCGAGGCCGTTGCGGATCACCTGACGCACCGCGGCGGCCAGCGCCAGACGGGCCAGCTTGAGCCCCTCGTCGTCCACCAGCATCCGTTCGGCGTTGTAGTAGCTGTGGAACTCGCCGGCCAGATCCTTCAGGTAGAAGGCGATCTGGTGCGGCGCGTAGTCGGACGCGGCGCTCTGGACGACTTCCGGGAAGGCGGTGAGGCGGGCGCACAGGGCAAGTTCGCGCTCGTTGTCGAGGCGGCCCAGATCGGCATCGGCCAGATCGGCGAGCACGCCGTTCCACTGGCCCAGCACCGAGCACAGGCGGGCGTGGGCGTACTGGATGTAGTACACCGGGTTCTCGTTGCTCTGGCTCTTGGCGAGGTCAAGGTCGAAATCCAGGTGCTGGTCGGCCTTGCGCAGCACATAGAAGAAGCGGCAGGCGTCGTTGCCCACTTCGTTGCGCAGCTCGCGCAGGGTGACGAACTCGCCGGAGCGGGTGGACATGGCCGCCTTCTGGCCGTCGCGGTAGAGCACCGCAAACTGCACCAGCGCCACGTCGAGCTTCTCGGGCGGCAGGCCCAGCGCGGTGAGCGCGCCCTTCACGCGGGGGATGTAGCCGTGGTGGTCGGCGCCCCAGATGTCGATGATGCGGTCGAAGCCACGCTCGTACTTGTTGGCGTGGTAGGCGATGTCGGACGCAAAGTAGGTGAAGAGGCCGTTCTCGCGCTGCACGACGCGGTCCTTCTCGTCGCCGAAGGCGGTGGAACGGAACCACTTGGCGCCGTCCTGTTCGTACAGGTGGCCGCGGGCTTCGAGCTCGGCCACGGCCTTCTCGACGAGGCCGGTGTCGAACAGCGAGCGCTCGGAGAACCACATGTCGAAGGTGACGCCGAATTCCTTCAGGTCTTCACGGCCGTCGCCGAGCTGTTCGTTCAGCGCAAAGCCATGCACCCAGGCGTAATCGGGGCCGAGCAGGCGCTTGGCGTTGGCGATCAGGGCATCCAGGTGGCCTTCCTTGTCGGCCTCGACCGACGGAGCGCCGGCCAGCACGTCGGCGGCGGAAACCTGGGCGAAGCGATCCGCGTGGCCGGTCTTGATCTGGGCGGCCATGTCCTTCACGTAGTCGCCCTGATAGGCGTTGGGCGGGAAGGCGATGGCGATGCCGAAGAGGTCGAGGTAACGCAGCCAGGTGGACAGCGCGAGGATGTCCATCTGCCGGCCGGCGTCGTTGATGTAGTACTCGCGGGTGACATCGAAGCCGGCGAAATCCAGCACGTCGGCCAGCGACGCGCCGTACGCTGCGCCCCGGCCGTGGCCCACGTGGAGCGGGCCGGTGGGGTTGGCCGAGACGAACTCGACCTGCACCTTCACACCGGCCTTCACGCCGCGGCCGTAGGCTTCACCGGCGCCGAGCACCGCGCTGACCACCGCCGTCTTGGCGTCGGAAGCGAGGGTGAAGTTGATGAAGCCGGCGCCCGCCACTTCGGTCTTGGCGACCAGCGGCGACTTGGGCAGCTCGGCCAGCAGCAGGGCGGCGAGTTCACGGGGATTGCGCTTCAGCGGCTTGGCCAGTTGCAGCGCCAGGTTGCTCGCAAAATCCCCGTGACCGGCCTGCTTGGGCCGCTCGAGGTTGATCGGGGTTTCGGCCTGTTCGGGCGCCACACTGATGAGGGCGGCACGCAGGAGGTCGGCAAGCTGGGTTTTCGGATCGGCGCTCATGGCAAATACTGCGACTAAAAGCACAGGATTATATCCAAGCGCCGGGCGTCCCGCCTGCCGTGCAAACTTTCGTGCGAATTAAGCCCGCCGACAAAGCGCTTTCGACGTGGCAAACTTGCCCCGTGAGCACTTTTCTCCTTCGTCTTCCGGTCCGCTTCGCGGCTTTCGCCGCCAGCCTGCTGCTGGCGACGGGCGCCTGTGCCGACGCGCCCACCCTCGACTGGCGCGTGCCGCTGCCAGCCGGCCAGGGCTGGCGCATCATCGACCTGCGCGAGGGCAACGGCATCCGCCACGAGGAATACGTGCCCCGCGGCCAGGGCATCGAGGACTACCGTGATCGCCTGCTGGTGCAGCGCTTCGGCGCCCAGGACATGAGCCCGGAGGTTTACCTCGGCCACATCGCTGCGGGCCTTGCCAAGCATTGCCCGGCCTTCACCACCAGCGGCCTCGTCAGCGGCGCCCGCGACGGCCTCGGTCACGCCACCCGCACCGCCTACTGCAGCCGCTTCGGCGATCGCCCCTACGGCTACGTGGTGGCCCAGAAGGCGATCCGCGACGGTGACTTCCTGTTCGTGGTCGAGCGCGAATGGCGGCTGCCGCCGTTTGCCGTGGATACCGCCGGCGCGGTGGATTTCGGCGCCGACGACACCACCCAGAAACGCGAGATCAACCAGACGGTGCGCTGGCTCACCGAGCAGGTCCATCCGATCGCCCCGCCGCCCGCGCCAGCCCCTGCGCCGGCGCGTCCCCGCATCAGGCGCTGACGCCCCCGCCCACGCTTCCGCCGGCCCGGCTTTCGGGGCACAATCCGCGTTTTCCTTTTCGCCTGCCGCCGTGCGCCTCTTCCGACTCGTCAAGATCGTCTCCGTCAGCCTGAAATACGGCCTCGACCAGATGATCCTCTCCAGCGAGCCGACCGGCCGGCTGGCCTGGCTGGCGCGCCTGTCGCGCTTCGGCCGCCGCTTCGACGAGCCCTCGGGCGCCCGCCTGCGTCAGGCCCTCGAATCCCTCGGCCCGATCTTCGTCAAGTTCGGCCAGATGCTGTCCACCCGGCGCGATCTGCTGCCGCCGGCCATCGCCGAAGAGCTCGCCCGCCTGCAGGACCGCGTCCCGCCGTTTTCCAGCGAAGAAGCCCTGGTGCAGCTCGAAGCCGCCTACGGCAAGCACGCCGACGAGGTCTTCGCCCGCTTCGAACGCCAGCCGATCGCCTCGGCCTCCATCGCCCAGGTGCATTTTGCCGAGCTGCCCGACGGCACCGAGGTCGCCGTCAAGATCCTGCGCCCCGGCATCGCCCCGGTGATCGCCCACGATCTGGCCCTGCTCGACGCCGCCGCGACCATCCTTGAAAAAATCTGGCCCGAAGGCCGCCGCCTCAAGCCGCGGGAAGTCGTCGCCGAGTTCTCCAAGTATCTGCGTGACGAGCTCGACCTGATGCGCGAAGCCGCCAACTGCTCGCAGCTGCGGCGCAACTTCAAGGATTCCGAGCTGCTGGTGGTGCCTGAAGTGCACTGGGACTGGTGCACCACCAACGTGATGGTGATGGAGCGGATGAAGGGCATCCCCATCTCCCAGCTCGACACCCTGCGCAAGGCCGGCATCGACCTCAAGGCGCTGTCCCGCGCCGGCGTCGAGATCTTCTTCACCCAGGTGTTCCGCGACGGCTTCTTCCACGCCGACATGCACCCGGGCAACATCTTCGTCGCCACCGAAGGCGCCGCCCGCGGGCGCTACATCGCGCTGGACTTCGGGATCATCGGCACCCTCAACGATTCCGACAAGAAGTACCTCGCCACCAACTTCCTGGCCTTTTTCCAGCGGGATTACCGCCGCGTCGCGCTGGCCCACATCGAGGCCGGCTGGGTGCCCGCCCACACCCGCGCCGACGAGTTCGAAGGCGCCATCCGCGCGGTGTGCGAGCCCATCTTCGACCGCCCGCTGAAGGACATCTCCTTCGGCAAGACGCTGCTCCGGCTCTTCCAGACCGCCCGCCGCTTCGAGATGGAAGTCCAGCCCCAGCTGGTGCTGCTGCAGAAGACGCTCCTCAACATCGAAGGCCTCGGCCGCCAGCTCGACCCGGATCTCGATCTGTGGAAGACCGCCAAGCCCTTCCTCGAGCGCTGGATGAACGACCAGATCGGCTGGCGCGCACTGGTCCGTCACATGAAGGACGAAGCCCCCGCCTGGGCCGCCACCCTGCCCCAGCTGCCGCGCCTGGTGCATCAGGCGCTGGCCTCCGAGAAGCGCGACGACGCGGCCCGCGCCGAGATCGCCCGCCTCGCCGCCGCCAACACCCGCCAGCGCCGCTGGCTCATCGCCACCGGCCTGGTGCTCGCCGGCCTCGCCGCCCTCGAAGCCTGGCGCTGGCTTGCCTGACAACTTCTGTCTCCCGGCCCGATCCTCCTGCAATCGAAACAATCGGGCAGCTACCATTCCAACCGACAACAAATGACTGCAGGGTGAAGCGATCACCCGGCGGTCATCCGCCCCTGCCCGGCGCCCGCGGTGCCGCCGGGCCAACGCCCGGCCTCCCCGGCCGGCGCTGAACAAACGCCCGCCGGCGCGCTCAAACAAGCATCGCCCGCCGCACTCGAAGGAACATCATGCCAGCCCCGTTCGTGCCACCCCGCCCGGTCCGTATCGTCGGCGTCGGCTCCTGCCTCGGCGCGCCGATCTTCGGCCCCGCCGCCGGCCCCCGCGCCCTGCGCGACTACGGCATCGAACCGCGCCTCAACCAGCGCGGCATCCTCGCCCGCTGGCAGACCCTGCTCGAACCCTCCGCTCCCAAGCCGCCCCATCCGCCGATGCACGAACGCCTCGGCACCGTGAGCCACCTGCTCCACGATCTGGCCGACATCACCGCCGCCATCTGCGCCGAAGACGCCATTCCGCTGGTGCTCGGCGGCGACCACGTGATCGGCGCCGGCACCTGGCGCGGCGTGGCCCGCCAGCTGGCGCCCCGCGGCAAGCTCGGCCTGATCTGGGTGGACGCCCACCTGGACGCCCACACCCCCCAGACCACCCACTCCGGCAACATCCACGGCATGCCCCTGGCCGCCCTGCTGGGCATCGGCGACGAGGCCCTCACCGGCCTGCCCGGCCCGCACCTCGACCCGGCCCACGTGGTGATCGTCGGCGCCCGCTCGTGGGAGCCCGAAGAGCCCAAGCTCCTCGAAAAGCTCGGCGTGAAGATCTTCTACATGCCCGAGGTGCGCGCCCGCGGCCTTGCGGCCGTGATGTGCGACGCCATGACCATCGCCCGCGAAGGCACGGCCGGCTTCGGCGTGTCGGTCGATCTGGACTCGATGGACTCCGCCAAGCTGCCCGCCACCACCTGCCTGGAGCCCAACGGCCTCGACCCGCAGGAGTTGGTGGACACCCTCCACGGCCTGCGCAGCTGCGCCGACTTCGTCGGCCTCGAGATCGTCGAATACGTGCCCGAACGCGATCGGGGCGACAGCGGCGCCCGCTGGGTGGTCGAGCTCGCCGCCGCGGCGCTGGGCCCAACCACTGCCCAGCTGCGCTACCGGGAAGACACCTTCGGCGCCCGCAACTACGCGCCGCTGCCCGTGGTCTTCAGCCGCGGCGAAGGCCCGTGGCTGTGGGACGTGGAAGGCCGCCGCTACCTCGACATGATGAGCGCCTACTCGGCGGTGAGCTTCGGTCACAGCCACCCACGGCTGGTGCGCGCCCTCACCGAGCAGGCCGGCCGCCTCGCGCTCACCTCCCGCGCCTATTCCAACGACCGCCTGCCGCTGATGCTCGAACGCCTGTCGGCGCTCTTGGGCTACGACCAGGCGCTGCCGGTCAATACCGGCGTCGAAGCCGTCGAGACCGCCATCAAGGCCGCCCGCAAGTGGGCCCACACCATCAAGGGCGTGCCCGAAGGCCAGGCCGAGATCATCGTCTGCGCCGGCAACTTCCACGGCCGCACCACCACGGTGGTCGGCTTCTCGTCCGAAGCCCAGTACCGCGCCGGCTTCGGCCCCTTCGCGCCGGGCTTCAAGACCATCCCCTTCGGCGACGCCGACGCGCTGGAGACAGCCATCGGCCCCAACACCGCCGCCTTCCTGTTCGAGCCGATCCAGGGCGAAGGCGGCATCAACATCCCGCCCGCCGGCTGGCTCACCCGCTGCGCCGAGATCTGCCGCACCCGCAACGTGCTGCTCATCGCCGACGAAGTGCAGACCGGCCTCGGCCGCACCGGCAAGCTGCTGGCCGTCGATCACGAAGGCATCCGGCCGGATGGGGTGATCCTCGGCAAGGCGCTGGGCGGCGGCCTGCTGCCCATCTCCGCCTTCCTGGCCGACGAGCGCCTGATGCAGGTCTTCCGCCCTGGCGACCACGGCTCCACTTTCGGCGGCAACCCGCTCGCCGCCGCCGTCGCCAGCGAAGCCCTGGCCCTGCTGGCCGACGAGAAGCTCGCCGAGCGCGCGGCCCGCCTGGGCGCCCTCTTCCTCGCCCGCCTGCAGGCCATCGACAACCCGTTGATCCGCGAAGTACGCGGCCGCGGCCTGCTGATCGGCATGGAGCTCGACGTCACCCGCGTCACCGCCCGCACCGCCGCCGAATGGCTGCTCGCCCGCGGTCTGATGACCAAGGACACCCACGACAGCGTGCTACGCTTTGCCCCGCCGCTGATCATCGACGAAGCCACCCTGATGAAGGCCGCCGAAGTCGTCGGCGACGCCCTCGGTGACCTCGCCCGCCGCACCACCTGATACAAAGCCATGAGCGAAAAACTCGACCGACTCGTCCTCGAAGCCCGCCGCGCCGCCGACAAGCGCGCCGAGGGCTACCGCGAAAAAGCCCTCAAGATCTACCCGTGGGTCTGCGGCCGCTGCGCCCGCACCTTCACCCACACCAACCTGCGCGAACTCACCGTCCACCACCGCGACCACAACCACGACAACAACCCGCCCGACGGCAGCAACTGGGAGCTTTTGTGCGTGTATTGCCACGACAACGAACACCAGCGCCAGCTGGAAGCGACCCAGGGAAATGTCACCGCCAAGCAACCGGGCAAGGCCGCGACGCATTCGCCTTTTGCGGGGCTGGCGGGGTTGTTGAAGAAGGATTGAGGGAGGCGGGAAACCGCGCGTAGGTCGGGTTAGCCCGAAGGGCGTAACCCGACAAGCCTTCGATTCGGCCCCCAGGTGACGATCCCCGGGAATGCTGCATGGCTCAAGGCAGGCGGCTGCGAGGTAGCCCTGGACATGGGACGTCGGTTTACGCCCGGTGGGCTAACCCGACCTACGTGACTCGACCTCATGGGGCTTTCGCCAATACCTCTCGAGTGTGCCCCATGAT
>JAKLLO010000302.1 GCA_023150095.1 Zoogloea sp.
TCGACCGAACGGTCACTGCTGCTCGGCACCCAAGGCCTCGGGCCGACCATCGTGGACCGGCTCGAGCCTTCCGGCATCGACTCGATGGAACGCCTCGAGCGACTCGGCGTCGAGCGTGCCGTCGAGATCGTCGGTCGTCCGATGTTCGGCAGCGGCTGGATGAATCGCCGCCGCGCCCTCGAGCGTGCCGTCGAGGCTTAGAAGCGCTTACGCATCGAGGTGGCGTGAACCTGCATTCGTGATCGCCAGCCGGCAGCCATGCCGATGGCGTGGCCGGAAACGGTAGGCGGAAACCGTGGCCTACCGCGCGGGCGTTGCGAGCCCATTTGCACACCGGGACGGACCGGATCTGGGTTCGGGGAGCCGTGACGAGGCTCCAAGGAGCTTGCATGTTCGTCCTCCGGCCACGTCTGCGCCGCATCGTCTACTGCATCGTCTTCGAGACGATTGCCACCGCCCTGTCAGGCCCGATGCTATGGACCATCGGGGGAGGCGATCCGCTGGCATCCTGGACATTGGCGGCCGTCGTGTCGGTGGTCGCGCTCACCTGGAACTATGTCTTCAACACCCAGTTCGAGGCCTGGGAACGACGACATCGCGTCCCGCAGCGCAGCTTGCGCATGAGGTGGGCCCATGCCGGGCTGTTCGAAGGAGGCCTGATCGCTGCGACCGTTCCGCTGTACATGGTTTGGTACGACGTGGGGCTGTGGAAGGCTCTGCAGATGGAAGCCGCGATCCTGGCCTTCTTCTTCCTCTACACCTTCGCGTTCACGTGGCTGTTCGACAGGTTCTTTGTCTCGTAGCAGACGGAGCCGACCTGCGTCTGAGGTCAATAACCACAAGAACTTAGCTGCGGCGCTTGGGCCGGCCAGCTTGCGCCGAAGGTATGGGCCTGGCCGCCGCCCTGGTGTCGACACACGCCGCTGAATCAACTGCCACCGCATGTTTCGCTGCCCGCCTGCCCGACTCGGAATACGCAATTTCGCTGGCTGCTCGAGCAAAGACCTCTTGTGTCCCACCGTGATCAGCAGGATGCCGGACTCTACGCACCCAAGTATCGTCATGACTCGAGAACCGCTCTCGTCGAACAGCGCCACACAGCATCGAGCGACGAGACGCAGAACACCGCGCCGTTCAAAGCACCTCCAGATCGATCACTGCATCCGCCATGGTCGTCAGCTCCGGCGTCTGCAACACAAGGAATTCCCGAGCGTAGCCCCCAGTTCCAGCACCCGCCGCTTCTTCGCCATGAACATGCGCTTGCGATCCGGGTCCAGCGGACCGTCGGTCTCGTCGGGGAACAGGGTGTCGTAGAGCCGCCCTGTGTTCTGCGCCAGTTGCAGCGCCATGGCCCGCACCAGGCACTCGTTGATCCAGACCCTTTCGCCGCCGCTCATCGCCGTGACGCTCTTATCCTCGCCCGACTCTACGTCGTCGACGCGGATGTCGAAGCCCTCGCGCTGCTCACCCTTGGCCGTCTCCTGCCAGGTCTCGATGCCCACCGAGAAGCGCGGTCTGTAGCAGGCCAGCAGCAGGTCGTTCACAAGGCCAGACAATGTCGGCCCCGCATCGTCGATGGCCAGCGCGATCAGGCCATCGTTGCCCATGCAGCAGGCGAACAGCAGCCAGTTGGCGAGTTCCTGCTACACCCGTGCCGTGCGGGCCGCGGCCGCGTCGCGTCGCCGACCATGCTCCGCCATCTGAGCCGTCAGGGCTGCAAGCGCATGCGCGTGACACACGGCCACCAGATGCGAGCGCTCCGCCTCGTCCAGGACAGCTTGCCAACGCTCCGCCTGGGCTGGAGCCTGTGCGAGCCGCGCGGCGTCCAGCAGTGACTGAAGTGCGTCGATCGCGGTCTGGAGTCGCTGGATGGCCGTCTGGGTCTGAGCTTCCAGCAGAGAGACACGCTCGGAAACGCGGATCCGGCTGGAATCATTGCTGTCGCTGCCGCGGTGTGCATCCGCCAGATTCAGTCGTCCCACCATTTTGAAGCGGGTCTCGCTCATCGGTTCGGCCGCGAGACGTCAAGGGGGGACGATCGGAAAGCTCTTCCCGACGAAGCGAAGTTGCCTCCAAAGTCCACATCGACCCGCGAGACTCATCTTGAACAGGTCTCTTGTATCTTGGACTTCGTGCTTCTTATGGAGCACGATGGTCGAAGGCTGTGGAGCTTGTGGGCGAAGGCGGGCGCGGTGGGCGACGCGCAGCGTTGTCCACGGCAAGCCCGCC
>JAKLLO010000303.1 GCA_023150095.1 Zoogloea sp.
TTGCCGAGCACGGCCTCGCCGTCGGCGATGGACGGCAGCAGGCGCTCCTGCACATCGACGACCAGCAGGCTGGACGTTTCGCGATTCATCAGCATGTGTTCGATGCCTCCAGATCAGGACTGCAGTTCGGGCCGCGCCCGGAAATGTTCGAGGGCGGCCGGGTTGGCCAGCGCCTCGACGTTCTTGACCGGCTCGCCGTGCACCACCGCGCGCACCGCCAGCTCGACGATCTTGCCGCTCTTGGTGCGCGGGATGTCGGCCACCTGCACGACCCGCGCCGGCACGTGGCGCGGCGTGGTGCTGGCACGGATGGTGTCGCGGATGCGGGCGATCAGCGCATCGTCGAGGGTGAGCCCCTCGCGCAGCTTGACGAAGAGCACCACGCGGACGTCGGCGCCCTCCCCCGGCGGCCACTGCTGGCCGATCACCAGCGATTCCACCACCTCTTCCAGCCGCTCGACCTGGCGGTAGATCTCGGCCGTGCCGATGCGCACGCCGCCCGGGTTGAGGGTCGCGTCGGAGCGGCCATAGATGATGATGCCGTCGTGACTGGTGAGCTCCGAGTAGTCGCCGTGGCACCAGATGTTGTCGAAGCGCCCGAAATACGCCGCGCGATACCTGGCGCCGTCCGGATCGTTCCAGAAGCCGACCGGCATCACCGGGAAGGGGCGGGTGCACACCAGCTCGCCCTTCTCGCCGCGCACCGGGCGGCCGGCCTCGTCGAACACCTCCACCGCCATGCCGAGCCCCTTGCACTGGATCTCGCCGGGCCACACGGGCAGAGTCGGGTTGCCGAGCACGAAGCACGAGACGATGTCGGTGCCGCCCGAGATCGACGACAGGCACAGGTCGGCCTTGATCTCGCGGTAGACATACTCGAAGCCCTCGGGCACCAGCGGGCTGCCGGTGGAGAACATCGCCCGCAGCGCAGACAGGTCATGGGTCGCCCGCGGCCGCAGGCCAGCTTTGGCGATGCCGTCGATGAACTTGGCCGAGGTGCCGAAATGGGTCATGCCTTCGGCCTGGGCGTAGTCGAAGAGGATCGCGCCATCGCCGATCATCGGCGAGCCGTCGTAGAGCAGCAGCGTGGCGCCGGAGGCCAGGCCCGACACCAGCCAGTTCCACATCATCCAGCCGCAGGTGGTGAAGTAGAACAGCTTGTCGCCGGGCTTCACGTCGCCGTGCAGGCGATGCTCCTTGATGTGCTGCAGCAGCACCCCGCCGGCACCATGAACGATGCACTTGGGCACCCCCGTGGTGCCCGACGAGTACATGATGTAGAGCGGATGATCGAAGGGCAGCCGGGCAAACGGAATCTCGGTCTGATCGAGGAAAGGCCGGACGAAATCCGCCAGCATGCGCGCGTGATGCACGTGGGAGATGTCGTGGTGGGCATGCACGTAGGGCACCACCACCACCCGCTTCACCGAGGGCAGGCCGTCGGTGATGGCGGCCAGGCGCTCCATGCAATCGACGATCTTGTCGTTGTAGTAGTAACCATCGACCGCCACCAGCACCTTGGGCTCGATCTGGCCAAAGCGGTCGAGCACGCCCTGCACGCCGAAATCCGGCGACGCCGACGAGAAGATCGCCCCGATGCTCGCTGCCGCCAGCATCACGACGATGGTATCCGGAACGTTGGGCATCCACGCGGCGACCCGATCGCCCGGCTCGACCCCCATCTCCAGCAGCGCCGCCGCGAAGTGGGCCACCTGGCGATACAGGTCGCCGTGGCTCAGGCGGTTCTTGACCCGGTCCTCGCCCCAGAACACCAGGGCATCGCTGTCATCGCGGCTGCGCAGCAGGTTCTCGGCAAAGTTCAGCCGGGCCTCGGGAAACCAGCGGGCGCCGGGCATCCGCTGCCCATCCTCGAGCACCACCGGGCCCATCTGGCCACGCACCTCGCCGAGTTCCCAGACCGAGGCCCAGAACTCCTCGGGCTGCTCCACGGACCACGCATGCAGGGCCGTGTAATCGGGCAGCGCCCGGCCCCAGCGACGTTCGGCCCCTCGGGCAAAGGCCGTCATGTTGGCAGCCGCAATACGATCGCCGTCAGGCACCCAAAGCGGGCGATCGGCAACGGGGTAAGTCATCACGCTTCTCCTGATTCCTGCGCCGACCCACGCCGGCGACATCGCTTCGATAACAGCTGCCTAGCTTACCGCGGCGCGCACCGCCTCGGGGAGCGGCACCGACTTGCCGGTCTGCGGGTTC
>JAKLLO010000304.1 GCA_023150095.1 Zoogloea sp.
ACGGCCTTTCTGGTGCCGGGCCTGGTGATGATGACGGTGCTCCAGAACGCCTTCGCCAACAGCTCGTCGTCCCTCATCCAGAGCAAGATCACCGGCAACATCGTGTTCGTGCTGCTCCCGCCGATCTCCTACCGGGAGTTCTACGCCGCCTACGTGATCGCCGCCGTGCTGCGTGGCGCGGCCTGTGGCGTCGGGGTGCTGGCGGTGTCGCTGCCCTTCGTGTCGTTCAACATCGCCCAGCCGGGCTGGATCATCGCCTTCACCCTGCTGGGCGGCGCCTTCCTCGGCAGCCTGGGCGTGATCGCCGGCATCTGGGCCGACAAGTTCGACCAGCTCGCCGCCTTTCAGAACTTCCTGATCATGCCGCTCACCATGCTGTCCGGCGTCTTCTACTCGATTCACTCGCTGCCGGCTTTCTGGCAGGGGGTGTCGCATTTCAATCCGTTTTTCTTCATGATTGACGGTTTCCGCTACGGCTTTTTCGGCGCCTCCGACGTGTCGCCGTGGACCAGCATCAGTGTCGTGACCGCCTGCTTCGTCGTGCTCGCGGTGGTCACCCTGCAGATGCTGGCCCGCGGTTACAAGCTGCGCGCCTGAGTTTTTCCAAGGATCAAAAGATGTTTGACGCACGTGAAATCGAACGCCTGATCGTGGCCGGCCTCGACTGCGACTTCCTGCAGATCGAAGGCGACGACGGGGTTCACTTCTCCGGCATCGTCGTGAGCAAGGCTTTCGAGGGCAAGCCCAAGGTCCGCCAGCACCAGGCGGTCTATGCCACCCTCGGCAAGCTGATGGGCAACGAGATCCACGCCCTCCAGCTCAACACCTACACCCCCGCCCAATGGGCCGAATTTCAGAAGGAACTGGGCTGATCGCCCGGACTGTCGATGGATAAACTCTTGATTGCCGGCGGCGCCCGCCTGTCCGGCGAGATCGCCATTTCCGGCGCCAAAAACGCCGCCCTGCCGATCCTCTGTTCCGCGCTGCTGACCACCGAGCCGGTCACCTTCACCAACGTGCCGCGCCTCAACGACATCGGCACGCTGCTGCGCCTGCTCGAGCAGATGGGCATCAAGGTCACCCGCGATGGCGACACCGTGACGCTGGATGCCGCCGGCGTGAACAACCCGGTCGCGTCCTACGAGATGGTCAAGACCATGCGTGCCTCGATCCTCGTGCTCGGCCCGCTGGTGGCGCGCTTCGGCGAGGCCCGCGTGAGCCTGCCCGGCGGCTGCGCCATCGGCGCCCGTCCCGTCGATCAGCACATCAAGGGCCTGCAGGCCATGGGTGCCGAGGTGAAGGTCGAGCACGGCTACGTGCACGCCAAGGTGCCGCGCCTCAAGGGCGCCCGCATCTTCACCGACATGGTCACCGTCACTGGCACCGAAAACCTGATGATGGCCGCCTGTCTGGCCGACGGTGAGACCGTCATCGAGAACGCCGCCCGCGAACCCGAAGTCGTCGATCTCGCCAACTGTCTGGTGGCGATGGGCGCCCAGATCTCCGGTGCCGGTGGCGACGTGATCCGCATCCGCGGCGTTCAGGCCCTGCACGGCGCCACCTACCGGGTGATGCCGGACCGCATCGAGACTGGCACCTACCTGTGCGCCGCCGCCGTCACTGGCGGCGAAGTGCGCCTCACGCAAACCTCCGGCAGCTATCTCGACGCCGTCATCGACAAGCTGATGGACGCCGGCTGCGAGATCGTCACCGAGCGCGACGCGATCCGCCTCAAGGCCCCGGCCCGCCTCAACGCCGTGAGCCTGCGCACCGCCCCGTACCCGGCTTTTCCCACCGACATGCAGGCCCAGTTCATGGCCCTCAACGCGGTGGCCGACGGCACGGCGGTGATCCGCGAGACCATCTTCGAGAACCGCTTCATGCACGCGGTCGAGCTGCAGCGCCTCGGCGCCGACATCAAGATCGACGGCAACACCGCCTTCGTGAAAGGCGTGGCCAGCCTGCAGGGCGCCACCGTGATGGCGACCGACCTGCGTGCGTCGGCCAGCCTGATCATCGCCGGCCTGGTGGCCGAAGGCGAGACCACCGTCGAGCGCATCTACCACCTGGATCGCGGCTACGAAAAACTCGAAGCCAAGCTCGCGGCGCTGGGCGCCAACGTCCGCCGCCTGAGCTGACCGGCCAGCCCGCCGTGGAAGCGTGGATCGTTTCGCTGGCGGGCAGCAACCCTGTGTTCTC
>JAKLLO010000069.1 GCA_023150095.1 Zoogloea sp.
CCTTCGACATCGACGCCAACGGCATCCTGCACGTGTCCGCCAAGGACAAGGCCACCGGCAAGGAAAACAAGATCACCATCAAGGCCAACTCCGGCCTGTCGGATGAAGAGATCCAGCGCATGGTGCGCGACGCCGAGGCCCACGCCGAGGAAGACAAGAAAGCCCACGAACTGGTCGACGCCCGCAACCAGCTCGACACCCTGGTCCACTCCGTGAAGAAGGCCCTGGCCGAGCACGGCGACAAGATCGGCGACGACAAGGCCAAGATCGAAGCCGCCATCGCCGAAGCCGAGGAAGCCATCAAGTCCGGCGACAAGGCCGCCATCGACGCCAAGACCGAAGCCCTCGGCGCCGTCAGCCAGAAGCTCGGCGAGCACATCTACGCCCAGGCCCAGGCCGAAGCGGGTGCTGCCGGCGCTGCAGGTGGTGCTGGCGCGTCCGCCGGTGGTGCCAAGTCCAACGACCCGGACGTGGTGGACGCCGAGTTCACCGAAGTGAAGGACAAGAAGTAAGCACCACGGCTGAAAAGCCGATCTGACTGACCCGGCCGAGCCATGCCGGTGCCTCGCGCACCGCTCGGCTCGGCCTTTCCACAAGATAGCCAGAGCACCCAAAAATGGCGAAACGGGATTTATACGAAGTCCTCGGCGTCAATCGCGACGCCTCCGAGGACGAGCTGAAAAAGGCCTACCGCAAGCTGGCCATGAAGTACCACCCGGACCGCAACCCGGACAACAAGGAAGCCGAGGAGAAGTTCAAGGAGGTCAAGGAGGCCTACGAGATCCTCACCGACGCCAACAAGCGCGCCGCCTACGACCGCTACGGCCACGACGGGATCAACCCGCAGATGGGCGGTGGCGGCGGTGGTCAGGGCTTCGACGGCTTTGCCGATGCCTTCGGCGACATCTTCGGTGACATCTTCGGCGGTGGCGGCGGCGGCGGTCGCGGACGCTCCAACGTCTATCGCGGCGCCGACCTGCGCTACAACCTCGAGATCACCCTCGAAGAAGCCGCCCGCGGCGCCGACAAGACCATCCGCATTCCGGCCCAGGAAGAATGCGGCACCTGCCATGGCAGCGGCGCCAAGCCCGGCACCCAGCCCAAGACCTGCCCCACTTGCGGTGGCGCGGGCCAGGTGCGCATCCAGCAGGGCTTCTTCTCGATCCAGCAGACCTGCCCCAAGTGCCACGGCAGCGGCCGGATCATCCCCGAGCCCTGCACCACCTGCGGCGGCGCCGGTCGCGTCAAGCGTCAGAAGACCCTGGAAGTGAAGATCCCGGCCGGTATCGACGACGGCATGCGCCTGCGTCACGGTGGTCAGGGCGAGCCGGGCGTCAATGGCGGCCCTGCCGGCGACCTGTATGTCGAGATCCACATCAAGCAGCACCCGGTCTTCCAGCGCGACGGCGACGACCTGCACTGCGAGATGCCGATCAGCTTCACCACCGCGGCGCTCGGCGGCGAGATCGAGATCCCGACCCTGGATGGCGCGGCCAACATCCGCATCCCCGCGGAAACCCAGAGCGCCAAGGTCTTCCGCCTGCGCGGCAAGGGCATCCGCAACGTGCGCACCCACGCCCCGGGCGACCTGATGGTCCACGTGATCGTCGAGACGCCAGTCAAGCTCACCGATCGCCAGAAGGAGCTGCTGCGCGAATTTGGCGAGATCGCCTCCAGCAATGCCGAACGGCACAACCCGAAGGCGAAATCCTGGATGGACAAGGTGAAGGATTTCTTCAGCAGCTGATCAGGCTGAAATATTGCAGTGCAATATTTCACAGCACGGGCCGACGTTGCAGAACGTCGGCCCGTGTCCTTTTCCGAAACCGATTTCTTTGTCCTATACTGGCCGGCGCGCACCAATTTTTTGACAGAAAATAACGACAACCATGCTGATCAAGTCCATCAAGACAAGCCTGGCCTGCCTCTGCGCAGGACTCGCATTCGCTGCATCGGGCAGCGTCCTCGCCGCTGATCCCGGCATCACCGACACGACCATCTCCCTCGGCATGTCGGCGCCTTTCTCGGGCCCCAACGGCGCTTACGGCAAGGAAATGAAGGAAGGCGCCCTCGCCTACTTCGCCCAGCTCAACGCCAATGGCGGGATCAACGGCAAGAAGGTCGAACTGGTCACCCTCGACGACGGCTATGAAACCGACCGCACCGTCGCCAACACCCGCAAGCTCATCAACGAACACAAGGTGTTCGCGCTGATGGCTTTCTACGGTTCGTCGCCCACCACCGAGGCGATGAAGGTGTTTTCCGAAGCCAAAGTACCCCTTCTGGGCACCATCAGCGGCGCCGGCAGCCTGCGCTCTCCGGTCAATCGCTACATGTTCCACCTCCGCGCCAGCTACGCCGATGAAACCGAGGCCATCGTCAATCACCTGGTCGGCCTGGGCATCACCAACATCGCGGTCTTCTACCAGAACGACGGCTTCGGCAAGTCCGGCAAGGACGGCGTCGTGGCGGCGCTCGCCCACCACAAGCTCAAACCCGTGGCCGAAGGTTCGGTCGAGCGCAACTCGCTGCAGGTCGAAAACGCCGTTGCCCAGATCGCCAAAGCCAACCCCCAGGCTGTGATCATGGTCACGCTCTACAAGCCCACCGCCGAGTTCATCCGGCAAATGCGCAAGGCCGGCCAGATTCCCCAGTTCTCGACCCTCTCGCCCATCGGCGCCGATCTGCTGGTGGGCGAGATGGGCGCCAAGGATGCCCACGGCGTCGGCATCTCCCAGGTCATGCCCTACCCCTGGAACGACACCCAGCCGGTCACCAAGGAATACCACAAGGCGTTGCAGGCCTTCGCAAAGCACACCAACTACAGCTACTACGGAATCGAAGGCTTCATCAACGCCAAGCTGATCGCCGAAGCCATGAAGAAGGCCGGCCGCGACCTAAGCCGCGAAAAGCTCGTCAATATCCTCGAGAGCACGCCCTTCGACCTGGGTGGCTACAAGGTGAGCTACTCGGCCGCCAGCCACAACGGCTCGCGCTTCGTGGATCTCACCGTGCTTGGCCGGGACGGACGCGTGCTGCGCTGAACGCCCACGCCTCCGCAATGACAAAGGGCGCCTCGCGGCGCCCTTTGTCTTGCAGCCGAAACGCCGGTCAGGCGCGGCGCCAGATCGTGCCCTGGGGGCCGTCTTCCAGCGCGATGCCTTCGGCGAGCAGCTCCGCACGAATGCGGTCGGCCTCGGCGAAGTTCTTCGCTTTCTTGGCCGCAATCCGCGCAGCGATCCGCGCCTCGATGGCCGCCACATCGTCACTGCCGCCCGCATCCACACCGCCCTGCAGGAAGGCCGACGGCGCCTGTTCAAGCAGGCCGAGCACGCCGCCCAGCGCCTTGAGCTGTGCCGCAGCTTCGGGCGACTGGCTGCGATTGACCTCGTTGGCCAGATCGAAGAGCACCGCAATGGCCTCGGCGGTGTTGAAGTCGTCGTCCATCGCCAGCTTGAAGCGGGCCGGCATCGGGGCCGACCAGTCGATCTCCACACCCTCGGCGGCCGGCACGTTGCGCAGCGCGGTGTAGAGCCGCGACAGCGCCTGGCGGGCATCCACCAGATGGGCGTCGGAGTAGTTGAGCGGGCTGCGGTAGTGGGCGCGCAGGATGAAAAAGCGGACCACCTCCGGCGCGTACTCTTTCAGCACGTCGCGGATGGTGAAGAAGTTGCCGAGACTCTTCGACATCTTCTCGTCGTCGACGCGCACGAAACCGTTGTGCATCCAGTAATTGACGAAGCTGCACTGGTGCGCACCCTCGCTCTGGGCGATCTCGTTCTCGTGGTGCGGAAACTGCAGGTCGGCCCCGCCGCCGTGGATGTCGAAGTGATCGCCGAGAAGCTCCGAGCTCATCGCCGAGCACTCGATGTGCCAGCCCGGACGGCCCGGGCCCCAGGGCGAGGCCCACTTCACCTCGTCCGGCTCTTCGGGGCGGGCGTGCTTCCAGAGCACGAAATCGAGGGGATCGTGCTTGCCGCCCGCAACCTCGACGCGCTCGCCGGCGCGCAGCTCGTCCAGCGACTTGCCGGACAGCTTGCCGTAACCCTCGAACTTGCGCACCGCGTAACACATGTCTTCATTGCCGGCCTTGTAAGCCAAGCCGTTGTCCACCAGATTACCGATCAGCTTCTGCATCGGCTCGACGAACTCCGTCGCCCGCGGCTCGTGGTCGGGACGCAGCACGCCGAGGGCATCGGCGTCTTCGTGCATGGCGGCGATGAAGCGGTCGGTGAGCGCACGGATGCTCTCGCCGTTTTCCTGGGCGCGCTTGATGATTTTGTCGTCGATGTCGGTGATGTTCCGGACATACGTGACGTTATAGCTGCTGGCCCGGAGCCATCGCGCAACCATGTCGAACACCACCATCACCCGCGCGTGCCCGAGGTGACAGTAGTCGTAGACCGTCATGCCGCAGACGTACATGCGTACCTTGCCAGGTTCGATGGGGCTGAACTGCTCCTTTTTGCGCGAAAGGGAGTTATGAATTTTCAACATGAGAAAGACCGCAATGAAACCGAGTGAAAGAAGGGAAAAACGCAGGATCTTGCCGGGAGGGCGCCAATCCGGGCAGTCGATTGGCCCGGGCGGCAGAGAATCGGGAAGCGCTCATGGCCGGCGACTGCGCTTCTTGATAAAATGGCTGGCTAGTAACAACCCGACCAACACGCCATTTCGCGCGCCCGCGTATGCCGGCGGATCATATCACATGTCAAAACGTGCTCTCGCCGCCTCCCTGCTCCTCGCCAGCCTGCTCTGCGGGCCGGTCAGGGCGGATTCCCTGCAGGATCTGCAAACCCTCGTCAAACAGGGGCAGCTTACCCAGGCCCTCGAAAAAGCCGACCAACTCCTCGCCGCCAAGCCGCGGGATGCGCAGGTGCGCTTCCTGAAGGGCGTCGTGCTATCCGAACTCAACCGGAGCAGCGAAGCCGTCGCGGTGTTCCAGAAGCTGACCGAGGACTACCCGGAGCTTCCCGAGCCCTACAACAACCTCGCCGTCCTCTACGCCCAGCAGCGTCAGTACGACAAGGCCCGCAACGCGCTGGAAATGGCGATTCGCACCCATCCCAGCTACGCCACTGCCCACGAGAACCTCGGCGACATCTACGCCCGACTGGCCAGCCAGGCCTACGACAAGGCTCTCGCCCTCGACTCCTCCAACGTGGTCGCCCAGAACAAGCTGGCGATGATCCGCGAGATGATGAGCGTCACCGGCAAGACGACCCGCCCGGCCGCGCCGGTTGCCGCTGCACCGGCCGCCAAGCCGGCGGTGGTCGCGGCAGCCCCCGCCGCCGCGCCGGCGCCTGTTGCACCCGCGGCCAAGCCTGTCACTCCGCCGCCGGTCGCCGCCGCGCCCGTCCCGGCGCCGGCCAAACCCTCGGCCGCCCCGGTGGCACCGCCTGCTCCGGCGCCTGTCGCCAAGCCGGTCGCGCCTGCGCCCGTCGCCGTGGCCCAGGCCCCGGTCGTCAAGGAAGAACCCAAGCCCGCCAAGCGCCCCGAGCCGAAGGACGACACCCCGGCCCAGTCGGCAGCCATCACCAAGTCCGTCCAGAGCTGGGCCGCTGCGTGGTCCAAGAAGGACGTGAAGGGTTACCTTGGCCACTACGCCAGGGATTTCGATCCACCCAAGGGTCTGAACCGCAAGGCCTGGGAAGAAGAACGCAACCAGCGCCTGACCAAGCCGGGTGACATCGAGGTCAACCTCGAGAACGTCAAGGTCGTCAGCGTCAGCGGCGATCGCGCAACCGTGAAACTTCGTCAGCACTATCGCTCGGCCAACTTGTCCACTTCGTCGAACAAGACGCTCAATCTTGTCCTTCAGGATGGCAAATGGGTGATTCAACAGGAGCGGGTCGGCGGTTGATGCAACGATTGCAGTCTGCGTTGCGTGGAGGGCTTGCACTGCTTCTGGCGTGCGGCCCTCTTCTGGCATTGGGCGCCGGGGAAGCGCCCGCGCGTGGCAATGATCCCGATGTAGCTCTGGGCGCCGTATTCCAGGACATCGAGCAGAGTCGCCTTGGCAGCGCCCTCGAGAAGGTCGATGCACTACTTGTCGCTTATCCCAACTTTCGCCTTGCCCACCTGATCCGCGGCGACCTGCTGCTCGCCCGGGCGCGGCCGCTGGCCACCTTCGGCAATCAGCCTGGTGCGCCGGCCGACAAGCTCACCGATCTGCGCGAGGAAGCCGTCGCCCGCCTCAAGGCCTACCGCAACCGGCCGCCCAGCAACTATGTGCCGCGCTACCTGCTCCAGATGGAACCCGAGCAGAAGTACGCCATCGTGGTGGATACCCAGCGGGCCCGGCTTTACATCTACCAGAACGACAACGGTCGGCCGCGCTTCGTGGCCGACTACTACATCAGCCACGGCAAGCTCGGCGCCGAGAAGCTGCGCGAGGGCGACAAGCGCACACCGGTCGGCGTTTATCACGTAACCGCCAACCTGCCGCGCCAGAAGCTCTCCGATTTCTACGGCAACGGCGCCTTTCCGATCAGCTACCCCAACGAATGGGATCGCCAGCAGGGCCGCGACGGCCACGGCATCTGGCTGCACGGCACACCCAGCGACACCTATTCCCGCCCGCCCCGCGCCTCCGATGGCTGCGTGGTGCTCACCAACCGCGATCTCGACGCCCTCGCCAGCTACCTGCAGATCGGCCTGACGCCGGTCATCATCAGCAACACGGTCGAATGGCTGAGCGTGGACGACTGGGCCGCCGAACGCTCGGCGCTCAACCGCCAGATCGAAAGCTGGCGCAAGGATTGGGAGAGCCGCGATGTGAATCGCTACCTCGCCCACTACTCCAAGAGCTTCCGCAACAACGAAGGCGGCTACGATCGCTGGGCCGAGCAGAAGAAGGCCGTCAATGCCAGCAAGAGCTGGATCAAGGTCCAGCTCGACAAGGTGAGCGTCTTCCGCAGCCCCGGCAAACAGGATCTCGTCGTGGTCACCTTCGAGCAGGATTACCGCAGCAACAACCTCTCCAACGTCCTCAAGAAGCGCCAGTACTGGCTGAAGGAAGGCAGACGCTGGAAGATTGTCTACGAAGGTTTCGCCTGATCCGCTGCCTACCCCGGCAGCGCCCTTCCCTTCCCAACAGGAACGCCCATCCATGAAGAAGATTCTGCTTGCCGTTGCGCTCGCCAGCCAGGCCCTGATCGCTGCCGCCGCCAATCCGCTGGTCGAGATGAAGACCAGCGCCGGCACCATCGTGCTCGAGCTCTACCCTGAAAAGGCACCCAAGACGGTCGCCAACTTTCTCGAATACGCCAAGAGCGGCTTCTACGACGGCCTCGTCTTCCACCGGGTCATCGACGGCTTCATGATCCAGGGCGGTGGCATGAACGCCAAGATGGAAGAGAAGGCCACCCGCGCGCCCATCGAGAACGAAGGCAAGAACGGCCTCAAGAACGACGCCGGCACCATCGCCATGGCCCGCACCCAGGATCCGAACTCCGCCACCGCGCAGTTCTTCATCAACCTCGAGAACAACCGACCGCTCAACTACCCGTCGCCCGACGGCTACGGCTACGCGGTGTTCGGCAAGGTCACCGACGGCATGGACGTGGTGCGCAAGATTGGCAAGGAGCCCACCACCACCCGCGGCTTCCATCGCGACGTCCCGGCCACGCCGATCCTCATCCAGTCCGTCCGCCAGCTGCCCGAAAAGCCGGCCAAGTAAAAACCCATCACCTTTCCCACAGGAGCACCCCATGGCTGTCAAACTCACCACCAACCACGGCGACATCGTCATCGAACTCGACGCCGAAAAGGCCCCGGAAACCGTCAAGAACTTCCTCGCCTACGTCGAGGCCGGCCACTACGACAACACCATCTTCCACCGCGTGATCAACGGATTCATGATCCAGGGCGGCGGTTTCGAGCCCGGCATGAAGCAGAAGGCCACCCAGGCACCGATCAAGAACGAAGCCAACAACGGCCTCAAGAACGACATCGGCACCATCGCCATGGCCCGCACCCAGGATCCGCACTCCGCCACCGCCCAGTTCTTCATCAACGTGGGCGACAACGACTTCCTCAACTTCAAGGCCGAGAACATCCAGGGTTGGGGCTACTGCGTCTTCGGCAAGGTCTCCGCAGGCATGGACGTGGTCGAGAAGATCAAGGGCGTGAAAACCGGCAACGCCGGCTTCCACCAGGACGTGCCGAAGGAAGACGTGGTCATCCAGCGCGCTGAAATGGTCTGATCGGCGAGGCGGGGCGAACGACGCATGCACATCCATTTCATCTCCGATCTGCATCTGAGCGCCGATCGCCCTACCCTCACCGCGCTCTTCGAGCGCTACCTCGCCGGCCCGGCCCGGGCCGCGAGCTGCCTGTACATCCTCGGCGATCTTTTCGAATACTGGGCCGGTGACGACGATCTGGACGACCCGCTGGCGGCCCGCGTCGCCAGCCAACTCGCCGCCCTTGCCGATGCCGGCACGCAGGTCTTCTTCATGCCGGGCAACCGGGATTTCCTGATCGGCGCCGATTTCTCCAGCCGCGCGCGGCTCACGCTGCTGCCCGATCCAACCCCGATTTCCCTCGATGGCCAGCCGGCCCTCCTGTGCCACGGTGACAGCCTGTGCACCGACGACCTCGCTTACCAGGCCTTCCGCCAGCAGGTACGCAACCCCGCATGGCAGGCCCAGTTCCTCACGCAGCCGCTGGCCGTGCGCAAGCAGATCATCGCCGGCGTGCGCATGAAGAGCGAGGAAGCCAAGTCCGAAAAGGCCGCGGCGATCATGGATGTCAACGCCGATGCCGTCGCCGCCCTCCTCCGGGAGCACGGCTTCCCGCGCCTCATCCACGGCCACACCCACCGCCCGGCCGTGCATTCCATCGAGGTGGACGGCCACGCCTGCGAGCGCTGGGTGCTTGCCGACTGGCAGGACGACCAGGGCGAAGTCCTGATCTGGGCCGACGGGCAACTCAGCCGCCAGGCCCTGAAATGAAAAACGGCGCCGAACAGGGCGCCGTTTCTCTTTGGCCGGACGGGTGAATCAGACGCCGAGCTTGGCCAGCCCCCGGGCCAGATCGGCCTTCAGGTCTTCGATCGCCTCAAGGCCCACCGCAACCCGCAGCAGGCTTTCGCGGATGCCGGCGGCTTCACGGGCTTCCGGCGAGATCCGGCCGTGGGTGGTGGACGCCGGATGGGTCAGGGTCGTCTTGGTGTCGCCGAGGTTGGCGGTGATCGACACGACACGGGTCGAATCCACCACCGTCCAGGCTTCCGCGCGGCCGCCCTTCACCTCGAAGCTCACGATCGCCCCGCCACTGCGCTGCTGACGCGTGGCCAGCTCGTACTGGGCGTGGGACGGCAGCCCCGGATAGAACACCCGCGCCACCTGCGGCTGGGCCTCCAGCCAGGTGGCCAGCTCCAGCGCGCTGGCAGATTGCGCCGCCATGCGGATCTTGAGGGTTTCCAGCCCCTTCAGGATCACCCACGCGTTGAACGGCGAGATGCACGGGCCAGCGGTACGCAGGAACTTCAGCACCTCATCCACCAGCACCTTGCTGCCGCACACCGCACCGCCCAGCACCCGGCCCTGGCCGTCGAGATACTTGGTGGCCGAGTGGATCACCAGATCGGCGCCGAGCTTGAGCGGCTGCTGTAGCGCCGGCGAGCAGAAGCAGTTGTCCACCGCCAGCAGCGCCTTCGATTCATGGGCGATGGCCGCCACCGCGGCGATATCGACCAGCTCGGTGAGCGGGTTGGACGGCGACTCGACGAAGAACATCTTCGTCGAGGGCGTCACCGCCGCGCGATAGGCATCCAGATCCGTGGCGGGCACGAAGGTCGAGGTGATGCCGAAGCGCGACAGGATGTTGCCGAAGAGCTGCTGGGTGGCACCAAAAACCCCGCGGGACACGACCACGTGATCCCCGGACGACAGCAGCGCCATCACGGCAGACATGATCGCCGCCATGCCGGAGGCTGTGGCGATGCACGCCTCCGCGCCTTCCAGCGCCGCCAGACGCTGCTGCATCGCGGTGACCGTCGGGTTGGTGAAGCGGGCGTAGACGTTGCCCTCCTCCTCACCCGAGAAGCGCGCAGCGGCCTCGGCCGCGCTGTTGAAGACGAAGCTGGAGGTGAGGTACAGCGCCTCGGAGTGCTCGTTGAACTGGCTGCGCTCGATCCCGGCGCGGATCGCCAGCGTGTCCGGATCGAGCCCCTGGATCGGATCGTTGCTCAACTTTCGCTCCGGGAAACGAGGTTGAGATCCATCTGACCACCGCCGTCTTCCGACACCGGCTTGCTGGCCGCGTCGTTGCGCTGGTTCTCGACGCCCGACAGGTACTCGTCGGTGACGTCGCCGGTCACGTAGCAGCCGTCGAAACAGGAGGTCTCGAACATCGAAATGGACGGGTTGATCGCCTGGACAGCCGCCTTGAGATCGTCGAGATGCTGGTAGATCAGCGCGTCGGCACCGATCTCGCGGCAGATTTCCTCTTCGGTGCGGTTGCTGGCAATCAGCTCGTTCTTGCTCGGCATGTCGATGCCGTACACGTTGGCGTAGCGCACCGGGGGCGCGGCCGAGGCCATATAGACCTTGGTTGCGCCGGCGTCGCGGGCCATCTGCACGATCTCGCGGCTGGTGGTGCCGCGCACGATGGAGTCATCCACCAGCAGCACCGCCTTGCCCTTGAACTCCTGGTGGATCGTGTTGAGCTTCTGGCGCACGGACTTCTTGCGGATCGCCTGGCCCGGCATGATGAAGGTCCGGCCGATGTAGCGGTTCTTCACGAAGCCTTCACGGTACGGCACGTTCAGGTGATGGGCCATCTCCATCGCCGACGGACGGCTGGAATCGGGAATCGGGATCACCACGTCGATCTTCAGATGAGGCATCGTCGAGCGCAGCTTGTGGGCCAGGAATTCGCCCATCTTGATCCGCGCGTCGTACACCGAGATCCCGTCGATCAGCGAATCGGGACGAGCCAGATAGACGAACTCGAACATGCACGGGGCCAGCACCGTGTGGCCTGCGCACTGGCGGCTGTGGAAGCGGCCTTCGGTGTCGATCAGGATCGCCTCACCCGGCGCCACGTCACGCACCAGCTTGAAGCCCATCACGTCGAGGGCGACGCTCTCGGAGGCCACCAGCCATTCGGTGCCCTTGGGGGTGTCGTTGCGGCCGATCACCAGCGGTCGAATGCCGTAGGGATCGCGGAAGGCCAGAAGGCCGGTGCCGGAGATCATCGCCACGGTGGCGTAGGCGCCCCGGCAGCGTCGGTGCACGCCGGCCACCGCGGTGAAGACGGTCTCTTCGTCCAGGCGGAAGCTCTTGGCCGCGGCCTGCAGCTCGTGCGCCAGCACGTTGAGCAGCACCTCGGAGTCGGAGTTGGTGTTGATGTGCCGGAGGTCCGACAGGAACATCTCCCGCTTCAGCTCTTCCGAGTTGGTGAGGTTGCCGTTGTGGGCCAGCATCAGGCCGAACGGCGAGTTCACGTAGAAAGGTTGCGCTTCGGCAGCGGCCGACGCCGACCCGGCGGTCGGGTAACGCACGTGGGCGATGCCCCAGTTGCCGGGCAGATCGCGCATGTTGCGGGTACGGAACACGTCCCGCACCAGGCCGGAGCCCTTGTGCATGTGGAAGCGCCCGTCCTGCGAAGTCGCAATGCCCGCTGCGTCCTGCCCGCGGTGCTGAAGCACCTGCAGGCCGTCATAAAGAAGCTGATTGACGGGTGTCGTCGCTACTACGCCCAGAATCCCACACATTTCAAACCACCTATCGGTATCGAAGTCTTTTTGCCAGCGGCTCAGGGAGCCAGGGTCGGGAAGCGGTCACGGCGGTCTCGAGGGGCGCCGACAGGCTGGCCTCCCGCCACCACGCTTCCTTTGCGAAGCCGCCAATGCCGACGAGCAACGCCATTGCAAACACGATCAGACCGCCCCTCACCGCGCCGAAGCACGCGCCAAGGAAGCGGTCGGCGATCCCGAGGCCGGCCGCGCGAATCAGCTCGCTCAGCATCCAGCGCAGGATTGCCACAAGAATGAGTACGACAACAAAAATGAGCAGAAATGCCACCGGCCCCTGCAGCAGAGGCTCCTTCACCCAGTTCGCCACCAGCGGCTGAAGCTCGGGCATGAAGGACTTCGCCACCATGAAAGCCAGCAGCCAGGCACCCAGCGCGACGATCTCGGAGATCAGCCCCCGCCAGAAACCCAGCAATGCAGACAGGCCGACGAGGCCGATGAACGCGTAATCCAGTCCAGTCAAAGCACGTCACGCCCAGGGCTACTTGGCCGCCACGGATGCCTGCACACCCAGGATCTTCTGGATGCGGGCAGCCGCCTTGTCGGCCGCAGCCTTGTTCGGGAACGGGCCGGCGCGCACGCGCACCTTGTCACCCACGGTTTCGACGTATGAAGGATAGCCCTCGGCCTTGAGCTTTGCGCGCAGTTGCGCCACATTGCCCGCCTCGCGGTAGGCGCCAAGGGACAGCACATGCGGCTTGACCGCCTCGTCCTTGGGATTCGCTCCCATCAGCAGCGCCTTGGCGCGCTCGGCGTCGGCCTGGGCCTTCTCGCGCTCCCGCTCCTTCTGCTCCTTTTCCTTCTGCTTGGGATCAGGCTTGGGCGGTTCGGGCTTTTTCGGCTCGGGCTTGGCTTCGGGCTTCGGCTCCGGCTTCCGGGGCTCGGGCCTGACGATATCGGCCTTGGGAGGATCGACCTTGCGCGGCGGCGGAATGAGCTCCTCGCCCGGCTTGAAGACGGGGCTGCCCGCGTCCGGATCGGACTTGCGGCCGGGCTGGGGCTTTTCTTCCACCACCGGCTCGGCGCTCTCCTCGGCAATCACGCCGGCCACGGGCTGGCTGGGCGCGGGCGCCTTGCCGGCGATCACGCGGGACGTGAAGTTGCTGCCTTCCTGACTCGGAATGCGGATCTGCACATCCTGGGACGGCGGACGCGGCTCGTGGTCCATGACCATCGGCAACACGATGGCTGCAGCCAGCGCCAGCGCGGCGGAACCCACCAGGCGGCGCCGGGCTCGTTTTTTCAGGTCGATCTGGGAATCGTTGTCGGCCATTCTTGCTGCAACACCTATTGCGACGACTTCCGGGCGGCCATCACATCAGCCACGGTCAGGAAGGAGCCAAAGACTACGATTCTATCACCCTCAGCCGCACGACCCGCTGCGACCTCGTACGCACTTGCAGGCGAAGGATACTCGGCGATGTCGCCGCTCACACCGACCTCCCGCAGGATCTCGGCGAGCCGGGCAGCCGGAAGCCCCCGCGGACCGGGCAGCGTGGCGAGCAGCCAGTGATCGACCCGATCACGCAGCAGACGCACTACGCCCGCCACATCCTTGTCGCCCAGCATGCCCAGCACAGCCCAGGTTTCCGGGAAGAAACCCATGCTCGCGAGGTTCTCGTTGAGCACGCCAGCGGCCTGGGGATTGTGGGCCACGTCGAAGACCACCGCTGGACGACCCGGCATCACCTGGAAGCGCCCAGGCAGCTCCACCAGCATGAAACCCTGGCGGATGGCCTGCATCGGAACCGGCAGGATGTCGCGCACGGCCTCGCAGGCGGCCATCACCGCCGCCGCGTTGAGGAGCTGGTTGGTGCCCCGCAGCGCCGGATAGGCCAAACCGCCGCGGCGACTGCCGCCAGCTGTCCAGAAGGCCCACTGGTTCTGGTCACCGGCAAAGCCGAAGTCGCGACCGCTCACCTGGAGCTTCGCGCCGATGGCTTCGGCGTGGTCGATGAGCGACTGGGGCGGCATGGGATCGCTGCAGATCGCCGGCTTGCCCGGGCGGAAGATCCCCGCCTTCTCGAAACCGATGGCCTCGCGCGTGTCCCCCAGGAAATCCATGTGATCCATCGCCACGCTGGTGACGATGGAACAGTCAGGCTCGAACACGTTGACCGCATCCAGCCGGCCGCCCAGCCCCACCTCGAGGATGATCGCGTCCAGCCCGGCGCGGCAGAAAGCCACCCACGCGGCCAGCGTGCCATGCTCGAAATAGGTGAGCGGTGTGTCGCCCCGGGCGCGTTCGACTTCGGTGAAGGCATCGACAAGCACCGCGTCGCTGGCGTCGCGGCCGTCGATGCGGACCCGCTCGTTGTAGCGCAGCAGATGCGGCGAGGTGTACAGCCCGACCCGCTTGCCGGCCGCGAGCAGCACGGCTTCGAGCAGCGCGCAGGTCGAGCCCTTGCCGTTGGTGCCGCCGACGATGAACACCGGACAGGTTTGCGGAAGATTCAGCGCGTCGCGCACGGTGCGCACGCGATCCAGACCAAGCTGGATCGCCTGGCCGTGGCGGGCCTCAAGGAGACCCAGCCAGCCATCGAGTGTTTCAGGCAACTGCATGTCAGGCGGCGGAACGGACAGACGCTTGTCGCGTCAGCAGGGTGAGAAGCTCGGCTAGACGGTCGCGCAGTTCACGACGGTCGATGATCATGTCGATGGCGCCCTTCTCGAGGAGGAACTCGGAGCGCTGGAAGCCCGGGGGCAGGGTCTCGCGCACCGTTTGCTCGATCACACGAGGGCCGGCAAAGCCGATCAACGCGCCGGGTTCGCCAATCACCAGATCGCCCATGAAGGCAAAACTGGCTGAAACACCGCCCATCGTCGGGTCGGTGAGCAGCGTGATGAAGGGCAGCTTGCGCTCCGACAGCAGCGTGATGCCAGCGGTGGTCTTGGCCATCTGCATCAGCGAGAACAGGCCTTCCTGCATCCGCGCGCCGCCCGAGGCGGTCACACAGATGAAAGGCAGGCGCTGCTCGACCGCGGCCTTCACGCCACGGATGAAGCGCTCGCCCACCACGGACCCCATCGAACCACCGAGGAACTCGAACTCGAAGCAGGCGATCACTACCGGCACGGTCTTGATGGCGCCCTGCACCACCACGAGGGCGTCGGACTCTTCCGAGTCGGCGTTGGCGGCGGCGAGACGATCGGGGTAGCGCTTGGAATCTTTGAACTTGAGCGGATCGATCGGCACGACTTCGGCGCCGATCTCGAACTGGCCTTCCGGATCGAGCAGCAGCTCGATGCGCTGGCGGGCGCGGATGCGCTGGTGATGACCGCACTTGGGGCAGACGTTGAGGTTGCTCTCGAGATCGGAGCGGTACAGCACCGCCTCACAGGCCGGGCACTTGCTCCACAGGCCTTCGGGGATCGCCTTGCGGCCCGACGGGGCGTCGCGCTTGATCTTCGGCGGCAGCAGTTTCTTCAACCAGCTCATCAGCGCTCTCCTGCGTTGTCCATGGCAGTGCGGATGCCGCGCAGGAAGGCGGTAACCTTCGCCGGGGCTTCGTCGCGGCTGCTCTGTTCGATTTCCTCGATGATCCGGCTACCGATCACCACGGCGTCGGCGAGGCTGGCAATGCGCGCCGCGGTAGCCGCGTCACGGATGCCGAAACCCACGCCCACCGGCATGCCGACCTTCTCGCGGATCACCGGAATGCGCCGGGCGACTTCGTCCAGATCGAGGGTGGCGGAGCCCGTCACGCCCTTCAGCGAAACGTAGTAGATGTAGCCGCTCCCCACCGCCGCCACGTCGGCGAAACGCTGCTCGGTGGAGGTGGGCGCCAGCAGGAACACCGGATCAAGCCCGGCTGCGCGGCAGACCTGGGCAAAGGTGACGCACTCTTCGGGCGGGTAATCCACCACCAGCACGCCATCGACGCCGGCCTCGGATGCGGCCTTGGCAAAAGCTTCCAGGCCCATCGCCTCGATCGGGTTGGCGTAGCCCATCAGCACGATGGGCGTCTGGTCGCCAGTGGCGCGGAAGGCGCGGACGATGTCGAGCACCTTGCGGGTGCTCATGCCAGCCGCCAGGGCGCGCTCGGAGGCACGCTGGATGGTCGGGCCATCGGCCATCGGATCGGAGAAGGGAACACCCAGTTCGATGATGTCGGCGCCGCCGGCGACCAGGGCCTGCATCAGCGGCAGCGTCATTTCGGGTGCAGGATCGCCAGCGGTGATGAACGGAATGAGCGCCTTACGCCCTTCGCCAGCCAGCCGCTTGAAGGTTTGTTGAATTGTGGACATGGATCGTATGAATGGTCAGCGGCCCCGCCAGACGAGCTGGTGGGGCCGTGAAGATCAGAACTGGATGCCGGATTTTTCGGCGACGGTGTGCATATCCTTGTCGCCGCGGCCCGAAAGATTGACCAGCAGGACTTTGTCCTTCGGCAGGGTCGGGGCGAGCTTGGCCGCGTAGGCCAGGGCGTGGGACGACTCCAGCGCCGGGATGATGCCCTCGAAGCGGCACAGGTCGTGGAAGGCCTGCAGGGCTTCGGCGTCGGTGATCCCGACGTACTCGGCGCGGGCGCTGTCCTTCAGCCAGGCGTGCTCGGGGCCGACGCCTGGGTAGTCGAGGCCGGCGGAGATCGAGTGGGTCTCGATGATCTGGCCGTCTTCGTTCTGCAGCAGGTAGGTGCGGTTGCCGTGCAGCACGCCCGGACGCCCAGCCGACAGAGACGCGGCGTGCATGCCCGTGTCGATGCCACTACCGGCCGCCTCGACCCCCACCAGACGCACGTCGGCGTGCTCGATGTACGGATGGAAGATGCCCATCGCGTTGGAGCCGCCACCCACGCAGGCAATCACGTAGTCCGGCTGACGCCCGGCGAGTTCGGGCATCTGCTCGATGCACTCCTTGCCGATCACCGTCTGGAAATCACGCACCATCATCGGGTACGGGTGCGGGCCGGCGACGGTGCCGATGATGTAAAAGGTGTTGCCGATGTTGGTGACCCAGTCACGCATGGCCTCGTTGAGGGCATCCTTGAGGGTCTTGGAGCCGCTCTCGACGGGCACCACGGTGGCGCCCAGGAGCTTCATGCGATAGACGTTGGCAGCCTGGCGACGCACGTCTTCGGAGCCCATGTACACCACGCACTCCATCCCGTAACGGGCTGCCACGGTGGCCGTGGCCACGCCGTGCTGGCCGGCGCCGGTCTCGGCGATCACCCGCGGCTTGCCCATCCGCCGGGCGAGCATCGCCTGGCCGATACAATTGTTAACCTTGTGGGCGCCGGTGTGGTTGAGGTCTTCGCGCTTGAGATAGATCTGCGCGCCCCCGAGCAAGCCCGACCAGCGCTTGGCGTGGTAGATCGGGCTCGGACGGCCGACGTAGTGCTTGAGTTCGTATTCGAACTCGGCGACGAAAGCGGGATCGTTCTGGGCCGCTTCATAGGCCTGCCGAAGCTCGGTCAGCGCCGGGATCAGGGTCTCCGCGACGAACACACCACCATAAGGGCCGAAATGGCCCCGTGCATCGGGTAGATCGTAGGGGGCATCAGCCATGTGCATTTTGGACTCCGGCAACAAATTCGGTGATACGGGCGGCATCCTTGATTCCCTTGGCCGCTTCCACGCCGCTTGAGACATCCACCGCCCAGGGACGGACACGCCGGACTGCCTCAGCCACATTTCCGGCATTGAGACCACCGGAAAGGATCAGGGGCAAGGGCAGCCCGGACGGGATGAGCGACCAGTCGAAGGTTTCACCGCCGCCGCCATAGCCTTCCACGAAGGCATCCAGCAGCAAACCCTGGGCCTTCGGGAAGGAAGCCGCGTATTTTAACAGATCGAACCCCTGACGCATCCGCGCCGCCTTGATGTAGGGCCGACCAAAACCGACACAATCGTTCTCGACCTCGTCGCCGTGAAACTGCAGAAGCTGCAGCGGCACGATTTTCAGCGCATTTTCGACGTAATCCCGCCCCGCATTGACGAAAAGCCCGACGATCGTGACAAAGGGCGGCACGAGGCGCGCCAGCTCGGCGGCACGCTCGAAATCCACGAAACGGGGGCTCGGGGGATAGAGAACGAAACCGATCGCGTCGGCGCCGGCTTCAACGGCGGCACGAACATCTTCCTCGCGGGTCAGACCGCAGATCTTGATTCGGGTGCGATGCACGTTCAGGGGAGCAGCAGTTGGGGAGCCGCGATGATACGCCCCCCGCCTGGCAGCGGCCACAGCGGCGGATATTCGACACCACACAGATAGAGCCCATCGGGCGCAAAGGTGGGAGCGGCGATCGTGCGGTTGCGCGCCGCGAGGAGCTCAGCCATCCACGCCACGGGCTTGCGCCCCATGCCCACATAGACCAGCGACCCGACAAGATTGCGGATCATGTGGTGCAGGAAGGCGTTGGCGTGAAAGTCAAAGATGACCACATCGCCCCGCCGCTCGACCTCCACCGAGTGCATCAGACGAACCGGCGACCTCGCCTGGCACTCCGCCGCGCGGAAGGAGGTGAAATCGTGCTCGCCCAGCAGGCAGCGAGCGGCTTCACGCATCGCCACCACGTCGAGGACGCCATGAGCCCACCCTACACGGCCGCGCAGCAAAGCCGGCCGAACCCGCCGATTGACGAGCACATAACGGTAGCGACGGGCTTCGGCGCTGAAGCGCGCATGAAACTGGCCATCCACCTCCACCGCCCACAGCACGCCGATGTTTGCTGGAAGATGACTATTCACACCCCGAACCCAGGCTTCGAGCGGACGACGCGCCGATGTATCGAAGTGTGCCACCTGCGTCGTCGCATGCACGCCGGTGTCGGTGCGGCCCGCACAGACGAGCTGAACCGGTTCGAGGGCGATCTTCCGGAGCGCAATCTCGAGCGCATCCTGCACCGTCCGGCCGTGAGGCTGGGTCTGCCACCCTTCAAACGCGTCACCGGCGTATTCGAGGCCGATTGCAATTCTCACAGGCTTACCCCCCAGGCCACTGCAACCATCAGGACCGCCATCGCCAGCCAGTCCGGCATGCGTAGGGCTGTGTGCGCAACCAGAATCGGCTCGACCTCACCGCCACCAGGAGACTCGTCCAGCAATGCCCGCCAGCCGCCATCGGGCGGCGACTCGACGTATCGGAACACCAGCAGCACCCTTACCGCCAGCCGCTCAACCGACAATCCGAGCACCGTCAGCGGCGCCGCCAGCACCATCAGACCCGAAACCATCGCCCGCTCACCGGTCCGCTCCAGCAATACGGCAACGAGCATCACGACGATGGCAAGACGCAGACAATGCAGCGCCGCCAGGGCGGCGCCTTCCCAGGTCGGCGCAAAACGCCCAAGCCATGGAACCATCGCCTCACCGGGCGTAAAAAAAGCAAAAAGGACCACGAGCACCAGCATGAGAATGCGGACCCGTCGCAACAAGCGCCGAGCCTTGGCTGGCGCGAGCACGAACGATGCCGCCAAAACGACAAGCCCGAAACCCCACAACGCGGGACCTCGGGCAAGCTGAGAAAGAGCAACCAACGAAACCCAGAATACGATTCGCGTCGCCGGGTGAAAAAGCGTGCGCACCTGGACGGGGATAGGGCGAGGGGCTGTCGCCAGCCCCCTTCAATCAGGAAAGACGCGCCAGAATCACGCGCGCCTCGTCCTGCTGGCGCCCGGAACCTTCACGCAGAACCTCTTCAACCAGCTCCCGCGCGCCGTCCTTGTCCCCCATTTCCTCGTAGGCCCGGGCAAGTTCGAGCTTGGTCGCGACCTCCTGCTGCAGATCGAGATCGAGCGGCGGCTCGGTAGGCGGCCCTGCATCAGGCAACTCGGCACTCGGCAGCTTGAAATCCAGGTTGGTGGTGTTCATTTCGGCCGAAAGCGGCTTCCCGACACCCTTGGTCTCGGCCTTGTCATCGAGTTCGAAGTCAAAATCGAGCAGACTGCTGTCGAAACTGGTGCGTTCCAGGTCAACAGTTGCCGAATCCACCGGCTCCCGCAACGCATCCTCTGCAAGCGTCGCGGTGAGATCGACATCAACCGTCGAGTCTCCCCTGTCTGCACTGTTCTCACCAAACTCGGAACTGAGTTCGAAATCGAGATCGCTTGGATCAGGAAGATTGAAGTCGTTCGTCAGCCGCTGGGGCCGAGTCGACGTGGACTCGAGATCGCGGGCCATTGCATCCCCCGCTACCAGCGTCGACCCCATCGCCCCAACCGACTGATCGAAGCCAAGATCGAAATCCAGACCATTGCTCGAAGTTGGAGAGCTGCTATTGAGCGACACCGTCCTGGCACTGTTGGCGTCATCGCTCGCATTCAGATCGAGGTCGAAGTCGAGAACGGCGGGTTCGATACGAGCAGGCTCGGAGGGCTGATGGGTGTCACTGACAGCCCGGTCGATGTCCTCCATGCTCGTGTACTGGTTGAGATCGCCCGGCAGCGCCCACGTGTCCTTCAGCTGGGAAGGAGACTCAAGCGGGTCTTCGCTGGAGGGGGAGAGAGGCAGCGGCTCGTTGGCAATGAAAGCCGGGGCCAGCGCCGGAGTACGGACTGAACCGGCCTGAACGAACCCGGTTGCGCCCGCGCTGACACCTGCAACCGTGTGCGGCCCCTGCGGAACCGGGGGCACCGGCGCGACAGGTGCAACTCCAGGCGCCGGAATCCGGTAGAGCGGGCTGTCGGGATCAACCTTTCGACCGAGTGCTGCGGCCTTTTCCCAATCCTGGCCATTGCCGCCAGTCAGGGAATAAAGTTCGGTCGCCGTGGTCTCGAACTGCTTGAGGTTCTTGCGCTGAGCATAGATCTCGAGCAGTTTCAGGTGCACGCCCGTGCGGCCCGGATCGGTCTTGAGCGCATCGAGCAGTATCTCCTCGGCTTGCGCGTCACGTCCGTATGCCATGTAGACGTCGGCCTCGGCCACCGGATCGACACCTTCATCGGTATCGATGGACGAAAGACCGGACTGGCTGAAATCGGTCTGGATCTGGCTGCTGCTGCCGGTATCCACGCTCTGGCCTCCAGCGCTGCCAAATACGGAGCTAGAGCCATCACCAAACTCGGACAACGCCGGCGTAGTCGTCGGGGCACCCTGGCCGTTACGCCGCTGATAAAGCTTGTAACCTCCCCAGCCCAGAAGCAGCGCCAGAACACCTCCTGCCCCCAGATAAATGGAGGAATCATCCTGGGTAGCCGCCGGCTGAACTTCCGGCGGCTTCGCCGGGGCGGGTGCCGGCTTGGGCGGCTCTGGCGGCGAAGGCGCAGGCTTCGGCTCTACTGGAGGCTCTGGCTCCTTCACAGGAGCGGGCCGTTCGGGCTCGGGAGGGGGTGTCACGACAGCCGGGGCCGGGGCTGCAGCCGGCGCCTGGGCAACGACCGGGGCCGACGCAGGCGGCGCAGCCGCTGCGGGAGCGTCGGACTGAATCTGCGCCATGCCCTGGCTCTTCAGCTCGACGAGCCGCTGAAGCTCCTTGATGCTCTTTTCGAGTTCGGCCAGGCGGGTATTGGCTTCCCGCAGGGCCTTGTCGCGGGAAACGAGATCCTCTTCGAGTGCCTGCAGTCGTGCGACCGACTTCTCGCCCCCCACCCCGGCACCACGAAGCCCCTCTTCGCTCTTGGAAACCTTGAGCTGATCTGCCGAACCACCGGCTGCCGGTGCGCGGTCTTCAACCTTGGCACCGATCTTTCCACCGCTACCACGCTGGACGGGCGCTTCCTTGGCCGGCGCGGCAGCTGCCTGTTCGGCGAGCTTCTGGCGATAAC